>NZ_JBHXEG010000017.1:0-18527 GCF_042724935.1 Kitasatospora sp. NPDC127060 | reverse complement strand
GGCGCCGGGGGTTTGTCCTCAATCGCCCTAATTTTGTTGGCGCTGCTCCTTTTTTGGGGGTTCGGGGGGGGGGGGGGGGGGGGCCCGCGCCGCCCCCGCCCCCACGGCCCACGGCCCACGGCCCACGGCCCACGGCTCACGGCTCACCCCAGGCTCAGCACCGCCTCGGCGAAGGCCTCCGGCGCCTCCTGCGGCACGTTGTGCCCCACCCCCGGCAGGGTCCTGACCTCGCACGGCCCGGTGAACCGCTCCGTCCCCCGCTGGTCGGCGGGCGCGATCACCCCGTTGTCCCCACCCACCAGCACCACCGTGGGCACCTCGATCGCCGGCCGGGCGGCCAGCCGCTCCTCCAGCGCCCGGTAGCGCGGGTCGCCCTCCACCAGTCCGTACCGGTGTCGGTAGGAGTGCACCGACACCTCGACGAAGTCCGGGTTGTGCAGGCTCGCCGCCGACGCCGCGAACGCCTCCTCGGCGGACGGCCAGGTCGGCGACCACAACCGCCAGAGCAGCCGGCACAGTTCCTCACGGTTGCGCTCCAGCCCCCGGCGGCCCCGCTCCGAGTGGAAGTAGTACTGGTACCAGTAGTTGTGCTCCGCCTCCGGCGCGGCCGGCTCGACCGCCCCGGCGATGTCCTGGACGGTGTAGCCGCCCGCCGTCACCAGACCGTGGACCCGCTCCGGACCGGTGGCCGCCACCACGCAGGCCGCCCGCCCGCCCCAGTCGTAGCCCGCGAGCACGGCCCGCCCGATCCCCAGCGCGTCCATGAAGTCCGTCAAGTCCTGGCCGAGCGCGGCCTGCTGGCCACTGCGCGGGGTGTGCTCGGCCAGGAACCTGGTCGGCCCGAAACCGCGGAGGTACGGTGTCAGCACCTCCCGCCCGGCCTCCGCGAGCAACCGGGCCACCTCGTCGTAGGCCCGCACGTCGTAGGGGAAGCCGTGCAGCAGGATCACCGGAACGTCGGCCTTCCGGCGCCGCTCACCGGTCCGGTGGTAGGCGACCTCCAGCACCGGCGTCGTCACTCGGTGCAGCTCGCCCGGCTCGTGGGAACTCGCAGTCATCCGGCCATGCTCGCACGCCCGACACGAGAAGCCCTGACCCAGGGTCAGCTCGGGTCCCGACATGCCTCACCGCCTGCCTACGGCCTGTGCCCGAGGCGGGTCAGGCTCCGGCGCCGCGCAGCAGGATGGCGGTGATGAACTCGGGGGCCTGGCGGGGACCCATGTGGCCTTCGAGGGTGAGCTCCCAGGCGGTCTCGGCCAAGCCGCAGAAGGTTGAGGCCAGCCAGGTCGCGGGCATGTCGTTGCGCAGCAGTCCGGCGCGCTGTCCGCGTTGGACGAACTCGACGGTGCGGGTGAAGATCGTCTCGGCCCGCTGGGTGGCTTCGGGTACGCCCAGGACGTCGGGTTCGACGTAGACCAGGTTCCACAGCTGGGCGAACGGTGGGTAGTCGGCGACGAGCCCGGCCAGGACGTGTTCCATGGCCGCAGTCGTCACACCAGGTCTACGAGGGTCTCCCCGGTCACCGCAGGCGGGGTGAGCATCGGAACGTGACGCACCGCGCGGCCCTGCCGGTCGAGTAGGCGGCCCATCCGTTTGACGGTGTGCAGGGTGACGGAGCGCTCGCGGAGCTCCAGTTCGGGGGCCCGCTCGGCCAGCATCGCCTCCACCACCGCGATGTCGGCGGTCGTGCGCAGCCACAGCGCGAGCAGCAGGTTGCACGACCCGGTGACGGAGGTGCACAGCCTGGTCTGCGGCAGCCGGGCCAGCATCGAGCCGACCCGGTCGAGTGCCTCGTGCGGAACTGCCGCGCGGTAGCCGACGATCACCGGCCAGCCCGCCAGCCGCTGGACGAGGTCGCACCGCAGCAGCAGTCCGCGCTGGCGCAGTCGCTGGTTGAGGTGGCGGCGGACGGTGGACTCGCCGATGCCGGTGCGGGCGGCGAGTTCGGTGTAGCCGGCCCGGCCGTCCTCGCCGAGGGCCATCAGCAGCGCGAAGTCGGTCGGGCCGTACGACCGCAGTCCGGGCGGCTGCGCGGCGGGGTCCGTCGGGACGGAGCCCGCCAGCCCGGCTCGCCGGTCCCGTGCCAGTGCGCGGACCTGCCAGGCGCTGCCCTCCAGGTAGGTGCGCAGGGCGAGCCGGGTTCGGGTGACGCGGACCTCCGGCCTGGCGCCGATCTCGTGGACCAGCCGCCCGAGCCCCGGCAGGTCGTTGGCGCAGACCGACAGCAGCAGGTCGAAGTCGCCCGCCACGTGGTCGATGCTGAACACCCAGGGCAGTTCGGCGAGCGCTTCGGCGAGCGGTAGCGCTGTTCCGGCCCGGCACTCGACCTCGACGTAGGCGACCGGCGCGGTACCGGGGGCGGCGTACGCGGTGACCCAGGCGAGGCCGGCGGCGGTGAGCCGTTCCCAGCGCCGGGCGGCGGTGGTGGCGTCCACGCCGAGGGCGGGACCGATCCGGGTCCAGGGCGCGCGGGGGTCTGCCTGGAGGGCGTCGATCAGGGCGAGGTCGAGTTCGGAGAAGGCGTTGCCGGATTCCGGTGCGGCGCCGGGTCCGGTGCCGGTTTCCTGCATTTCGGGTTCCTCTCCGTCGGCGGGCCGGATTCTGTGTCCACCCTCCGCGTGCCGCAACGGCCTACTTTAGAGAGGAACGCCCGTGGCCACCTCCCCCACTGCCGCCACGCAGGCCCCACCCCGCCCGGAGAGACGGGAGAGACTCGACCGGACGGCCCGGATCACGGTGGCGCTGCTGTTCACCGCCTGGCTGGTCGACTACGTGGACCGCCTGGTGATCAACCTGGCCCTGCCGTCGATAGGCCGGGAGTTCGGTCTGGACCGCACCGAGCAGGGCCTCGCGGTGTCCGTGTTCTTTCTGGCGTACGCACTGTGCCAGATCCCGGGCGGGCTGCTGGCCGACCGGTTCGGCGCCAAGCGGACGGTCGGCTGGGCACTGCTGGTCTGGTCGGCGTTCACGGCACTGACCGGGCTGGCGGGGTCGTTCACGGTGCTGCTGGTGGTGCGGTTCCTGTTCGGTGCGGCCGAGGGGATCTTCCCCGCCGCCGCGATGAAGGCGATCAGCGAGCGCACCGCACCCGGTCAGCGGATGGGCGCCAACGGTCTGGTGTCCAGCTCGAACGCCCTGGCGGCGGTGGTCGCGCCGGTGCTGGGTGCGCCGCTGATCGTCGCGTTCGGTTGGCGGTCGACGTTCTTCTCGATCGCCGCGGCCGGGGTGCTGGTGTACGCGGCACTGCGGCTGTGGCTGCCCGACCGCACCCAGGCCGCGCCGAAGGCCCGGCCCGGCGGGAGCGGTGTGCGGACCGTGCTCGGCTCCGGGGTGATGTGGCGGTTCGCCGGGATGTTCTTCGGTTACGACCTGATCGTCTGGGGCCTGAACACCTGGGTGCCGACCTACCTCAACGACGAGCGCGGGCTCTCGCTGACGGCGGCGGGCACGGCTGCCCTGGTGCCCGCCGTGGTGTCGGCGTTGGCCGCCGTCGCGGGTGGACGCCTCTCGGACCGCCTCGGCGGCAGGCACGGCCTGGTGGTGGCACCCGCGATGGTGGTGGCCTCCCTCGGGGTGCTGCTGATGACCACGGCCCACTCGCTGACGGTGTTCGTCGGCTGGCTGACGCTGGCGGCGTTCGGCGCGGGGCTGAGCTTCATGCCGATCTTCGCGGTGCCGATGCGGAGCCTTCCGGCCGAACTGGCGGGCTCCGGCTCCGGGATGATCATCTTCGGCGGCCAGCTCGCCGGTGTGGTGGCGCCCGTCGTGATGGGCACCCTCGCCGACGCCGTCTCCTTCCGCGCCGCCTTCGCCTTCCTGGTGCTCGGCGCGGCTCTGGCCGCCGTGCTCTCGCTGACCACTCCGCAGAACACCGGGGCCTTTCTGGCTGCCCTGCACCGCCGCCGGCCCACCGACCCGGCCACCGACCCGGCCACCGACCCGGCCACCGACCCGGCCACCGACCCGGCCACCGACCCGGCCACCGACCCGGCCACCGACCGTACCGAAACCGACAAGGAACGCGCATGACGAACACCGACCGACTCGCGCTCACTGAAGGCATGGACCGTCGCCTGCCCGACCTGGAGGCGCTCTACCGGGACCTGCACCGCCACCCCGAGCTGGCCTTCCAGGAGCACCGCACCGCCGCCGTGGTCGCCGCCGAGCTGCGGGCCCAGGGCTGGGAGACCACCGAGCGGGTCGGCGGGACGGGCGTGGTGGGCGTGCTGCGCTCGGGTGACGGACCGGTGGTGCTGCTGCGCGCCGACATGGACGGGCTGCCGGTCCGGGAGGCGACCGGACTGCCCTACGCCTCGACCGACACCGCCGTGGGCAAGGACGGCGAGGAGTTGCCGGTGATGCACGCCTGCGGCCACGACATGCACGTGGCGTGCCTGCTCGGTGCGACCGGCCAGCTGGCCGCGCACCGGGACGCCTGGCGGGGCACCGTGGTGGCCGTGTTCCAGCCCGCCGAGGAGAACGGCGAGGGTGCGGCCGCGATGGCCGCCGACGGGTTCCTCGACCGCTTCCCGCGCCCTGACGTCTGTCTCGGCCAGCACGTCGGGCCGCTGCCGGTGGGCGTCGCGGTGACCCGGCCGGGGCCGGTGATGTCGGCGTCCGACAGCTTCCGGGTACGGCTGTTCGGTCGGGGCGGCCACGGCTCCTCGCCCGAGCACACGGTGGACCCGGTGGTGCTGGCGGCGGCCGTGGTACTCCGGCTCCAGACCGTCGTGTCCCGCGAGATCGGCGCCAACCAGTCGGCGGTGGTGACGGTCGGCTCCATCCACGCCGGCACCCGGCAGAACGTCATCCCGGACGAGGCCGAGCTGAAGGTCAACGTCCGGACCACCGACACCCGGGTGCGCGAGCGGGTGCTGGCCGCCGTCGAGCGGATCGTCCGGGCCGAGGCCGCCGCCTCGGGTGCGCCCAGGGAGCCGGAGATCACGCCGCTCACCGCGCTACCGCTGACCGTCAACGACGCGGCGGCCACCGAGCGGGCGGTCGCCGGTCTGCGCTCGGCGCTGGGCGACGCGGCGGTGTTCCCGCTACCGTGGCCGCTCGCGGGCAGCGAGGACTTCGGTAACTTCGGAACGGCCTTCGGCGTGCCCTCGGTCTTCTGGCACTTCGGCGGCACGGACCCGGCGGCGTTCGGCGAGGACGGGATCACGGCGCTGATGTCCGGCGAGTTGCCGACCGGTCTGCCGTTCAACCACTCCCCGTTCTTCGCGCCGGTACCGGGCCCGACCCTCGACCGCGGCGTACGTGCCCTGCTGGGCGCGGCCGCCCAGTGGATCGGCGGCGACCGGTAGCACCACGTGTTTCGAGGGCTGGACCGCCGGTCGGCGGTCCAGCCCTCGACGCGTTCGGCGTGCGGCTGCGACGGCTGCTCGGTGCGCTGAGCGTGCCGGTGGTCGGCCGCCGGCGCCGACGTGGCCAGCCGAGCCGGTTCCACTGTCGGTCACCGCTCCGGGCAGGCCGGCGTGAGCCAGCCGGTGCGCGCCCGCAACGGCCAGCGCCCTGACTCCATGCGTGGTGCGTGAGACCGCGACGAAGACGGCTACCAGCGTGCCGCCGAGGACGTAGCCGATTCACCGGCCCCGGCCGCTGACCGGTGCCCGGTGCCCGGCACGCCGCTCGGATGCACCGAGCCCGCGCGCCGGCTCGGGGGCTATTCGCCCGGCTCCCCTTCAGCGAGGAGCGTGCTGCCCGTGGTCGCGCCGCCGTCGATGACGAACTCCGAGCCGGTCGAGTAGGTGGCGTCGGCCGCCAGGAACAGCGTCATCGCGGCGACCTCCTCGGGCCTGCCGAAGCGGGCCAGGGGCTGGCCGGCCACCAGGGAGTCGTCCATCCCCGCGGTCATCGGCGTACTGATCGGGCCGGGGTGGACGGAGCAGACCCGCACGCCGTCGGCGGCCAGCTCCAGGGCGGCGGTCTTGGTCAGACCGCGCACCCCCCACTTGCTCGCCACATACGCGCCGAGATTGGCATAGCCCATCAGGCCCGCAGTGGAGGAGATGTTGACCACCACACCGCCTCCCGCCCGCCGCAGTGACGGGACCACCGTGTGGATACCGAGCCACTGGCCGTAGAGATTCACGTCCAGCACCCGGCGGAACGACTCGGGCGACTGCTCCTCGATCGAGCCGAGGTCCAGGATCCCCGCGTTGTTGACCAACACGGACACCGGTCCGAACGTGTCCTCGGTCTCCGTGACCGCGGCGGACCAGTGGTCGGTCCTGGTCACGTCCAGGCGTACGAACCGTGCTCTGGCGCCGAGCGCCCTGGCCAGGGCTTCGCCCTCCTCCCGTAGCACGTCCGCCACCGTCACGGAGGCGCCCTGTTCCACGAACTGCCGCGCGACGGCCGCGCCGATCCCGCGTGCGGCCCCGGTGACGATCGCCGTCCTGCCGTCCAAGCGTCCCATCACGGCCTCCACTGCCCGGGCAGGTGCAGTTGCTCCTTCCAGCCTCGGTGCAGGAACGCGGTCCGGCGCGCCGGGCCTCCGCCGTTACCGCCCGTCCCGTCTGCGGATCCCGCTGTCCCAACACCCGAAGCAGATCCGGTCAGCGGTCCCCCAGGACCTGCCCCGGCCCATCCACGTCGGTCCGCTTCGGAAGCACGCTGCCCGTGCGGCGGTCTCCTCACCCCCCGGGCTCGCTCCCTGTCCGGGCTCGCCATCGTGCCGGTCGAGTCCGACGTTCGGTGCCCGACCGCCGCCTCGTCTGGGGCCGGGTGGCCCAATCGCTCGGTACCCGACTCGCGCAGGCTGGAGGCACACACCAGTCGGAGAAGGTGGTCGCCGTGCCGAATCTTGGGGTCGCGATCGTGCGGCAGTACGAGCGCGGGGTGGTGTTCCGGCTGGGCCGGCTGCGCGGGGTGCGCGACCCCGGGATCAGGTTCATGATCCCGCTGGTGGACCGCATGTCGAAGGTCACCCTGCGGACGGTGACCATGCCGATCCCGTCCCAGCAGGTCATCACCCGGGACAACGTGTCCATCGGCGTCGCGGCGGTCGCCTACTTCCGCCGGGTGGACCCGGTGAGGTCGATCGTGGAGATCGAGGACGTGCGAGCCGCGATCGGGCAGATCGCCCAGACCACCGTCCGCAACGTCGTCGGCCGCTCCCTGCTCGACCAGGTGCTCACCGACACCGAGACCCTCAACGTCCGGATCAAGGAGATCCTGGACAGCCTCACCCAGCAGTGGGGAGTCCTCGTGCTGGTGGTCGAGCTGAAGGACATCGAACTCCCCGCCACGATGCAGCGGGCCATGGCCCGGCAGGCGGAGGCCGAGCGCGAGAAGCGCGCCAAGATCATCGCCGCGGAGGGCGAGGCCCTGAGTGCCGGGCGTCTCGCCGAGGCCGCCGACGTCATCGCCGACCACCCGATCGCCCTCCAACTGCGCAACCTGCAGGTCCTCGCGGAGATCGCCGCCGAGAAGAACTCCACCATCGTCTTCCCGGCCCAGTTCCTGGAGAGCGCCAGGGCCCTGACCCGCTTCGTCGACCAGGAGAGCCATGGCGTCGACCGGGCCGCCCCGGCGATCACCGTACCGACCGCCCCCGAGAACGGGCACCTCCCCCGACCCGACTGGCCCGTCCCCCGTGACGAGCCCGTCACCGACCCCCTCAAAGGACAGGCCTGGACATGAACGAGCGGACGACGAACACACCGGTGCGCACCAAGACCTGGACGCTGCGCCTGGACCTTTTCGAGGAGGACGACCTCACCTGGGTGCACGCCGTCCTCGACACCGGGGACAACCGACTGGAGAGTCGCGCCGACGCCCACCGCAACCCCCACGACCCGCCCGCACCGGAGATAGGCGACGAGTACGCGGCCGCACGTGCACTGATCGACCTCGGAAACCAGATGCTGCGAGCAGGCAGGACCGACGCCGCCGCCAACGAACCGCCGCTGCACGGCTGACCGCCAGGGCGCCCGCTCACCGGCAGCGGCCGTTCGCTCGTCGCTGCGGCTCCCGACCTCGCGGAGGGAATCGTGTTCATGAAGGACGCAGACGCAGGTTCCGCCGAGCCCCGGCCGCCCGGCCCCGGGGACATCGGCCGACGCGTGGCCCGGCGCAGGCAACTGCTCGGCCTCAGCCGCGCGGACGTGGCCGACCGAGCGGGCATGGCCCCCGGGTACGTGGAGTACGTCGAGACGTCGGCCGAAACCTTCGACCCCGTCACCCTCACCCGGCTGGCCGCCGCGCTCGACACCTCCGCCCGAGAACTGCTGGGCGGCAGAACGGATGCTCCGCCCACCCGGGCCCCGTCCACGGCGCACGCCGTCCTGGCGGAGCTGCCGGAAGAGGAGTGCTGGGCCAAGCTCGCACCCGGCGGGATCGGCCGGGTGGCCCTGTCGACCGACAACGGACCCGTCGTACTCCCGGTCAACTACCGCATCAAGGACGGCACCGTGGTCTACCGCACCGGCCCCGGGAGCACCCCCGCGAGCGCCGTCGGCCACCGCGTCGCCTTCGAAGTGGACCACATCGACGAGGCATCGCGCGGCGGGTGGAGCGTCCTGCTCTCCGGCACGGCGGTCCGCGTCGACAACCAGGTGACCGTCGAACAGCTGGCACGCTGGGACGACCCGGACCCGTGGGCCGGGGGTGAACGCAACGTGTGGGTCGGCATCGCACCCGCCACCATCACCGGCCGGGCCATCAGCCTTCCACCAGCAGCGTCGCCCGAGGGCGGGCCCGGACATCCAGGAGCATGAGATGAAAGCCGCAGCCGGAGACCGCATCATCGCCGAGGGCGCCCGGGTAGCCCACACGGCGGGCGGCGCGACCATCCCTCGAAGGTGGCAGGCCCCCACGTCCGATGAGCGGGTTCGTCATGGCACACGCACCGTGCGCCAGTGTCCACCGGCAGCCGCCGATTGCCGGGTTTCCTGCGGATCGTCCGTTACACAGAGCGCATCGGTGGCCCGGCATGCCGGGCCGCCGATGCGGTTCCCAACGGCGCGCCGGGTGCCGCCGTCGTCACCGCACGTGATCCTGATCCGGGCGATTCCGGCATAGGAGCCCAGGGGTGGGCGGCCCGCGTCGGTTGCGGACCGGCGCCGGCCGTCTGTGACCAGGCCGGGCTTTGTGCTCCGATCCGTGTTCCGGTACAGGTGCTCGATCGCGTGCCTAGAGTCCCTGGGAGAGCAGGAGTTCGTGGGCGAGGCGGGCGGCGCGGGCGGGGCGTTCGGGGTCGGGTTCCTGGTCGGGGATGTCCTCCATGCCCTGGATGAGGGCTCGAACGGCCTGGCCGAGGGCCTGGACCTGGGCCTCCAGCAGCTCCACGCGTTCGACGGTGCTTTCGAGGTCCCGGCCGGTCGGGTGGAGGGCCACTTCTGGCGGGGCGGCGGTTGTGTCGGGTTTCATCGTGGGTTCCTCTTCGGGGTGTCAACTTGGCCGTTCGGCAAATGTGATCAGGCCGTAGTGGCCGTCGTAGCGGTGGTACGGGACGGGCGCCGAGGACGGCGGTGTCCGCGAGGGTGCGGCGCACCGTCCGGTCCTCACCGCCGTAGCGGCTCTCGCTCTCGTTCCCACACCACCACCGTGCCCGCCCACCGGCTCCGGCCCAAGGTCCGGTCGCCTCCACCCGACGGGGCCACCCGGCCCTGCAGATCCCGGAACGCGATGCCTGCGCCAGGGGGCGGGCCGAGCAACTCGCCGGCAGGTTCGAAGCCGCCACGTGAACATGCTTGACGGGCACGGAAATCGGCCTGGTGCTGGTGGGTCTCCGATCGCGCCCACTCGAGCGGCGGAGCAGCATGGAAGGAGGGGCAGGACCGATCGAGGAGGATGGAGATGGCCGGCGATCTGCTTCAGCGGCGTGCCCACTGGTGGCCGACGTTCTCGGAGCTGTTCGAGGACTTTCCCGCGGATCTTCGGATGGGCGAGCACTTGATCCGCGTGGAGGAGTCCATGGAGGAGGGCGCCTACGTGGTCAAGGCCGAGCTTCCGGGGATCGACCCCGACAAGGACGTCGAGATCACCTTCGAAGGCGGGGTCCTGACCGTCCACGCCGAACGCAGCGAGGAGAAGAAGGAGAAACAGCGCTCCGAATTCCGTTACGGCTCCTTCACCCGCAGCATCCGGCTGCCCGAAGGCGTGAAGGAACAAGAGATCACGGCCGGTTACGACAACGGCGTACTGACGGTGAAGGCCCCGATCGGCGAGGTCGAGAAACCGACTCGGCGCATAGAGGTATCCAAGGGCTCCTGACGCGGGACACCCGCCTCGGGAAGGCGGTGGTCGAACGTGTTCTCCGCCATGCGAGCGGGGAACGGCCGTGAGCAGACCGGCCGCCCACGGCCACCGGCTCGGGTTGGCGGACCGGCACCGCACTCGACGCTGCTCGGCAGACCGGTCCGGGGCAGTGCTTCCGAGGACTGTCGGCGCGGGCTCACCGTCGACGCGGGCTCGCCGGCAACCGGGTGCGGGCGATCCTGTCGATGTCCCCCACGGTGACGATGCCGATCGGTCGCCCGTCCTCCAGTACGAGGACGGGCGGTGCGGCCGTCGCCCGGTCCAGGACCTCGGCCAGGTCGTCCCCGGCGGTTGCGGCCAGGCACTCCGGAAGTGGGGTGGCAAGGTCACGGACCCGGATTTCGGCACGGCGGGCCGGTGGAACCGCCGAGAGGCGGCGCGGATCGAGGAGTCCGGTCGCCCGGCCGGCCGGATCGACCAGGACGACCACCGGGTGCTGGGCGCGCGCTGCGGGTTCGGTGAGGAAGCCGTCCACGGTGAGCCAGTCGGGACCGGTGGGTACCGGGAAGGTCATGGCCTGAGCGATCCGGGTGCCGCGTAGGGCGGTGACCAGGTCGGCGCGGAGGACCTCGGCCCGGGCGGACGACCACATGAAGAGCCCGACGAGCAGCAGCCAGAAGCCGGTTCCGTCACCGCGGAGGAACTCGATCCAGCCGACGGCGCCGAGCAGCAGCCCGCCCGCCTGGCCGGCCCGTCCGGCGACCCGCTCGGCCTGCTCGCGGTCCCCCTTGCGCCACCAGACCGCTGCCTGGAGGAGCCGTCCGCCGTCCAGGGGTGCGGCGGGCAGCAGGTTGAACACGCCGAGCAGCAGGTTGGCCCAGCCGGTCCAGAGCAACACTGCTGCGGGCACCGTCCAGTGCAGCACGTGTTCCGTGCCGAGTCCCGCGGCCGCGAAGAGGCCGCCGAGGACAAGGCTGGTCAGTGGTCCGATCCCGGCGACGGTGAACTGGCGGCGTGGGCTCGGCGGGCGTCCCATGCGGGTGATGCCGCCGAGGGCGAAGAGCGTCATGTCGTCCACCCGGATGCCGGCCCGCCGCGCGGTGACCGCGTGGGCCGTCTCGTGCAGGAGCAGGCTCAGGGTGAGCAGCACCGCCCCGACCAGCCCGGCGAGGCCGTAGGCGGTGCCGGAACGGCCGGGGACCGAGGCCGGGAGGATCTGGCCGCCCAGGCCGACGCCGAGAAACAGGACCAGGACCGGCGCGCTCCAATGGATCCGCAGCGGTACGCCGAAGATCCTCCCCAGTGGTACGGATCCGCGCACCGCGACACCCCTTCCGGAGCTGCCGATGGTCCTGTTCGCCTCCCACTGTGCCCACGCCGCGTGGACCGGCCCAGGGCCGCACGGGCTCGGTTCCTGGGCCGTCCGGCCTCGCTCCCGGCCGACGCACATGGAGGCGGGCCGTCGGCAGCGGATCCCGTGGCCGGACGCCGGAATCGCCGCCGTGAAGCAGGTCGAGCACGAGGACGCCGTCCGCCACGGGGCAACCGACCGGGCCGAAAGCCCCGAGGCGGGCCGGTCGTCCCTGACCGGCTGGGACGAGCGGACCGGCGGGAACGGCCCGGGTGCCGTCTCGCGGAGGTCCGGGAGCCGTCGGACGATGGAGGAAGCGGGCCCGGACACCGGCCCGCGGGTCGGAAGGAGCCGTGGTGGACGGCGACGTGGTCCAGGAACGTGTTCCGGGGGCGGGAGTCCCCACGGGCGCGGGCGGGGACGGAAGTCGGCGCGACCCGGTCTGGGCGCGGGCCCGGGAACAGCTCGACGGACTCCCGGGGCGACGCGGGCTCAACATCGCGTACGAGGCGGTCGACCGGCACGTGGCGGCCGGGCGCGGCGACCGGGTCGCACTCCGCTGCATCGCGGACGACCGGTCGGTCACGCCGATCAGCTACGCCGAACTCGCCCGGCGCAGCAACCGCTTCGCCAACGTACTGCGGGCCCTCGGGACGCGCAGGGGGGACCGGGTCGCTTCGCTGCTCGGCCGCTGCCCGGAGCTGTACGTGGCCGTCCTCGGCACGCTGAAGAACACCTCGGTCTTCTGTCCGCTGTTCCCCGCCTTCGGCCCGGCACCGGTGGCCGAACGGCTGCGGCTCGGGCAGGTGCGGGTGCTGGTCACCACTGCGGAGCTGTACCGCCGCAAGGTGGCCGACCGCCGCGCGGAACTGTCCGGACTCGCCCATGTCCTGATCGTCGGCCCTGGCGCCGACGAGCTGCCCGGCGTCCTCGCGTTCGACGCGGTGACGGCCGACGCGGCCGATGACTTCACGATCCCGGAGACCGACCCGGAGGACATGGCACTGCTGCACTTCACCAGCGGTACGACGGGCACCCCGAAGGGCGCGGTCCACGTGCACGACGCCGTCGTCGCCCACCACGCGACCTCCGCCCTCGCCCTCGACCTCCGCCCGGACGACGTGTTCTGGTGCACGGCCGACCCGGGCTGGGTGACCGGAACGTCCTACGGGATCATCGCGCCGCTCACCCACGGGGTGACCACGGTCGTCGACGCGGGCGAGTACGAGGCCCGGCGCTGGTACGGCATCCTCGCGGACGAGCGAGTCAACGTCTGGTACACCGCGCCCACCGCGATCCGAATGCTGATGCGGGTGAGCCCACGGGGCAGCGCGCCGGAGCTTCCGCGCTCCTTCGACCTGTCGGCCCTGCGGTTCATCGCCAGTGTGGGCGAGCCGCTCAACCCGGAGGCCGTCCGCTGGGGAGAGGAGATCCTCGGCCTGCCGATCCACGACAACTGGTGGCAGACGGAGACCGGCTGCATCATGATCGCCAACACCGCCGGCACCGAGATCCGGCCCGGCTCGATGGGACGGCCGCTGCCCGGGGTGACGGCCGGTCTCCTCGCCCGCGGGCCGAACGGGCGCGCGGGGGTCACCGACGGCCGGGTCCGGCCGCTGGAGGAACCCGGAGCCGAAGGCGAGCTGGCGCTACGGCCGGGCTGGCCGTCGATGTTCCGCGGCTACCTCGGCGCCGAGGAGCGCTACCGGGCCTGCTTCGCGGACGGCTGGTACCTCACCGGCGACATCGCCCGGCGGGACGCCGACGGCTACTTCTGGTTCGTCGGACGCGCCGACGACGTGATCAAGTCGGCCGGGCACCTGATCGGCCCGTTCGAGGTCGAGAGCACCCTGATGGAACACCCGGCGGTGGCCGAGGCCGGGGTGATCGGCCGGCCCGACCCGGTCGCCGGCGAGATCGTCAAGGCCTTCGTCTCCCTCAAGCCCGGCCACGACCCCGACCCCCGTCTGGCCCGGGACATCACCGCCTTCGCCCGGCGGCGGCTGGGTCCGGCCATCGCCCCGCGCGAGATCGCCTTCGATCAGCACCTGCCGAAGACCCGTAGCGGGAAGGTGATGCGGCGACTGCTGCGTGCCCGCGAACTCGGCCTGCCGGAAGGCGATCTGTCGACCCTGGAGGAGACGACATGACCCGCCGGACGGCGGCCGCCCCGCACCGTACCGCTCAGCGGCCACCGGCCGACCGCGGGCACCGGCGGGACCTGCTGCGCGAGATGCTGCGCATCCGCCGCTTCGAGGAGCGCTGCGTCGAGCTCTACAGCTCCGGCGAGATCCGCGGTTTCGTCCACCTGTGCATCGGCGAGGAGGCGGTCTCGGTCGGCGTCCACCAAGCGCTCACGCCCGAGGACTCCGTGGTCACCACCTATCGCGAGCACGGCCACGCACTGGCGAGGGGCGTGCCGGTGGCGGCGGTGCTGGCCGAGATGCTGGGCCGGGTGACCGGCTGCAGCCGGGGCCGGGGCGGATCGATGCACCTGTTCGACGTCGGCAGGCGGTTCTACGGCGGCCACGGCATCGTTGCCGGCGGCATCCCGGTGGCCGGCGGTCTGGCCCTGGCCGACCGGCTGCGCGGCCGGCCGAACCTGACCTGCTGCTTCTTCGGTGACGGCGCGGTCGCCGAGGGTGAATTCCACGAGACGGCCAACCTCGCCGCGCTCTGGGACCTGCCGCTGCTGATGGTCTGCGAGAACAACCTCTACGCCATGGGCACCCCACTGGCCCGCGAGCACGCCCAGACCGACCTGGCCGCCCGGGCCGCCTCGTACGGCCTGGTCGCCTGGGCCGTGGACGGCATGGACGTGCTCGCCGTCGAACGGGCCGCGCAGCGCGCCGCACGGGCGGTGCGCGAGGGCGGCGGCCCGTACTTCCTCGAACTGCGCACCTACCGCTTCCGGGCGCACTCCATGTACGACCCCGACCTCTACCGTGACAAGGCCGAGATCGAACGCTGGAGGCAGCGCGACCCGATCGCCCTCCTCACCGATCGGATGCGCGCCGAGGACGGCTTCGACGGCACCGGGCTCAAGCGTGTCGAGCAGGAGGTCGCCGAGGAACTGGAGCAGGCCGAGGCACAAGCCCGCGAGGGTGCCCTCGAACCCCCGGAGGACCTGCTGCGTTTCGTGCACAGCCCGGCGGAGGAGCAGCCGTGACCGGGACGATGACCGCCCGGGAGCCGACCTACCGGGACGCGCTGAGGGAGGCACTGCGCGAGGCCATGGCGTCCGACGAGCGGGTGTTCCTGATGGGCGAGGACGTCGGCCGCTACGGCGGTGCCTTCGGCGTCAGCCTCGGACTGCTCGACGAGTTCGGTCCCGCCCGCGTCCGCGACACACCACTGTCCGAGTCGGCCTTCGTCGGAGCCGGCATCGGCGCGGCCATCGCCGGCCTGCGGCCGATCGTCGAGGTGATGACCGTCAACTTCAGTCTGCTGGCACTGGACCAGATCCTGAACAACGCCGCGACGCTGCTGCACATGTCCGGCGGGCAGGTCGCCGTGCCACTCGTGATCCGGATGACCACCGGCGCCGGACGGCAGCTCGCCGCCCAGCACTCGCACAGCCTCGAAGGCTGGTACGCCCACATCCCCGGCATCCGGGTGCTGGCCCCGGCCACCGTGGACGACGCCCGTTACATGCTCGCGCCCGCGCTGGCGGACCCCGACCCGGTGGTGATCTTCGAACACGGCTCGCTCTACAACGCCACCGGCACCCCGGACCCGGGCGCTGCCCCGGTGGACCTGGACAGCGCAGCCGTCCGCCGGACCGGGAACGACGTCACGCTCATAACCCACGGCGGATCGCTCGGAAAGGCGCTGGAGGCAGCCGAGCGACTCGCCGGGGACGGCATCGACGCCGAAGTCGTCGACCTGCGGACGCTCCGCCCGCTGGACGACGCGACGATCCTCGGCTCCGTCGCACGCACCCACCGGGCGGTGGTCGTCGACGAGGGCTGGCGTACTGGAGGGCTGTCGGCCGAGGTGGCGGCGCGGATCGCGGAGCAGGGGTTCTACGACCTGGACGCACCGGTGGAGCGGGTGTGCGGGGCCGAGGTGCCGGTGCCGTACGCCCGGCAGCTGGAGGAAGCCGCCCTCCCGCAGGTCGAGGGCATCGTGGCGGCGGTCCGACGGGCGGTCGGCTGAGATGACCGAGTTCACCATGCCCGCTCTCGGCGCCGACATGACCGAAGGCACGCTCCTGGAGTGGCTGGTCCACCCGGGCGACCGGGTGGACCGCGGCGACATCGTGGCGGTCGTCGACACGGCCAAGGCGGCGATCGAAGTCGAGTGCTTCGAGGCCGGCACGGTCGAGCGGCTGCTGGTCGAGCCCGGGACGATCGTCCCGGTCGGTACGGCCATGGCGGTCATCGCGGCGGAGGGGCCCGAGACGGCCACAGCGGCCCCGGCCCCGGCACCGGCGCCCCGGCGGCCGACTCCCGAGCGGGCGGCCGGCCCCGGGATCACCCCCCTGGTCCGGCACCTGGCCGAGGAGAGCGGGGTGGACCTCGCCTCCGTGCACGGGACCGGCCCGGCCGGTCGGATCACCCGGGCCGACATCCGGGCCGCGACGCCGCCCGGACGGAGCGGGAAGGAGCGGGCCGCGCCCCTGCCCCGGGCCACCGGAGCGCGTCGGCAGCCGCAGCCGCAGCCGGCGTCCGGGACACGGGTCCGGGCGACCCCGCTGGCCCGGCGCGCCGCAGCGGAGGCCGGACTCGACCTCGCCACGGTGACCGGGACGGGAGCCGGCGGGGCGGTCCGGGTGGGCGACGTCCGTGCCGCCCTCGGCGGGCGCTCGCCGGAACCGCCGGCCCCGGCGGCGTCGTCCCCGGCCCCGCCGGTCGCACCGACGCGAGCCGCCGGGCCCCGAGAACGGGCCATGCGCCGGGCCGTAGGCGACCTCATGGCCCGCTCCAAACGGGAGATCCCGCACTACTACCTCTCCACCACCGTCGACCTCTCCACCGCGGTCGACTGGCTGCGCGAACGCAACCGCCGGCTCCCGGTCCCCGAACGGCTGGTGCCCGCAGCCCTGCTGCTCAGGGCCGCGGCCCTGGCGGCCCGTGAGGTCCCGCAGCTCAACGGCTTCTGGACGGACGGCGACTTCGTCCCCGCCCCCGCCGTGCACCTCGGTGTGGCCGTCGCCCTGCGCGGCGGCGGTCTGGTCGCACCCGCCATCCACGACGCCGCCGACCTGACACCGGCCGAGCTGATGGCACGGCTGCGGGACCTGGTGGCCCGGGCACGGGCCGGGCGGCTGCGCGGCTCCGAGACCTCCGATCCGACCATCACCGTGACGAGTCTGGGGGACCAGGGCGTCGAGGCCGTCTTCGGCGTCATCTATCCGCCGCAGGTCGCGCTGGTCGGCCTCGGCAAGGTCGTCGAGCGGCCCTGGGCCGTCGACGGCATGCTCGGCGTCCGCCCGGTGATCACCGCCACCCTCGCCGCGGACCACCGCGCCAGCGACGGGGCGACCGGCGCCCGCTACCTGACGGCACTCGGCCGACTGCTGCAGAGACCGGAGGAGCTGTGAACCACGACCAGGCCCGAGCCCTCCTCCAGGAGGTGCTGACCGAGATCGTCCCGGACGCCGACTTCGAACGGATCGGACCGGGCGCCGACTTCAGGGAGGCCCTCGAACTCGACTCCATCGACTTCCTCACCCTCGTCGAGCGGCTGTCCGAACGGGCTGGCTGCCGGATCGACGAGGACGACTACCCGCGTCTGAACACCCTCGCGGACGGCGCGGCGCTCCTGGCCGAACGCACCTGACGATGCGGGGCGGGCGCCGCGGTTGTCGGCGCCCGCCCGGAGAGGGACGGTGGAGGTGCCGCGATCGCGACGGCCGATCGTGCCTGTTCGGCCGGTGAGGAGTGGAAGCCATGACCGGGATCGGGGACCGTATCGCGGAGCTGTTCCGGATCAAGGCGGGCCGGGTGCTGGACCGCCTGGAGGATCCCAGGGAGGTACTGGACTTCGCCCACCTGCAGCAGCTCGAACTGCTGCAGCAGGTGCGGCGCGGTCTCGCAGACGTGGCGACCAGCCACAAACGCGTGGAGCTGCAGGAGGCCGCGCTGCGGACCTCGGAGCGGCGGCTGGAGGAGCAGGCCCAACAGGCGCTCGCCGTCGGACGGGCGGACCTGGCCCGCGACCTGCTGACCAGCCGGGAGCGCGTGCGCGGTCAGCTGGCCGACCTGGCGGAGCGGGAGCCACTGCTGGAAGCGGAAGAGAAGCGACTCGCCGGCGTACTGCGCGGCCTCGAGGAAGAGGTCGAGGAGTTCCGTCTGCGCAAGGAGACGCTCAAGGCCGAATACACCAGGACGGAGGCCGAGACGCGCGTCGCCGAGGCGGTGTCCGGCGTCGGCCGAGACCTGGGTGTCGTGGGTGCCGCCGTGCAGCGCGCGAACGACCGGATGGAGCAACTTCGGGCCCGTTCGGCGGCGCTGGACGAGCTCATGTCCTCCGGCGCGCTGGAGGACATCACCAGCCCGGCCGGGCCCGACGAAGCCCAGGGCGAGCTGGAGCGGATCACCGCGGACCGGGAGGTGGAGGCCGAGCTCAAACGCCTGCGGGCGGGGCACCCCGCCGTCTCCGCCTCCGAGGGCGAAGGCGAGGACGGGGAAAGCACAGACCGCAGGGGCGCCGAGTCCGGCGGCGAGTCGTCGGTGTGAGTCGGCCCGGGCCCGGATCCGGGGGCCGCCCGCCCCCTGCGGAGCCGCACGTACGCTGCACCTCGGCGGCGCACACCGGCGCCACAACGCCCGTCGTCCGGCAGGCGGACCGGCCCGTTCGGACGTCCCGGTGGCCGTCCCACCGTTGGACGGTGGCTTTCGCCCCCTGCGGCGGTTCAGGCGAGTGGCACGACGACGGGAACGTGGGCGTGGTGGACGACCTCGGTGCTGGTGGAGCCGAGGGCGAGGCGGCCCCAGGCGCCGGCACCGCGGGTGCCGACCAC
>NZ_JBHXEG010000016.1:46934-114811 GCF_042724935.1 Kitasatospora sp. NPDC127060 | reverse complement strand
TCCCCACCCCCCCCCGCAACCACCCACCCTCCCGAAAGCCCACCCCCCAACCAACAGCCCCCCGCAGCGCCCCCCACCCCCGGAACACCCCCACCCCTCATGAGGTTGGATAACCCCATGGCATCTCGTGCACGCGTACGCGCCCCCGAACTCCTCGGCGCAGGCGGTTGGCTCAACACCGGCGGCAAGGACCTCACCCTCGCCGACTTCCGGGGCAAGATCACCATCCTGGACTTCTGGACCTTCTGCTGCATCAACTGTCTGCACGTCCTCGACGAGCTCCGCGAGCTCGAGGAGCAGCACCGCGACACCGTGGTGATCGTCGGGGTGCACTCGCCGAAGTTCGTGCACGAGGCCGACCACCAGGCCGTCGTCGACGCCGTCGCCCGCTACGAGGTGCACCACCCGGTGCTGGACGACCCCGCGCTGGCGACCTGGAAGCAGTACGCCGTCCGCGCCTGGCCGACCCTCGTGGTGATCGACCCGGAGGGCTACGTGGTGGCCCAGCACGCCGGCGAGGGCCACGCCCACGCGATCGCCCGGCTGGTGGCCGAGCTGGAGGCCGAGCACGAGGCCAAGGGCACCCTGCGCCGCGGCGACGGCCCGTACGTGGCGCCCGAGCCGAGCACCGACGACCTCAAGTTCCCCGGCAAGGCGGTCCGGCTGCCGAACGGCCACTTCCTGGTCGCCGACTCCGGCCACCACAGCCTGGTCGAGCTGGCCGAGGACGGCGAGACGGTGCTGCGCCGGATCGGTGACGGGCAGCGCGGCCTGGTGGACGGCACCAGCCCGCGGTTCAGCGAGCCCCAGGGCCTCACCCTGCTCCCCGAGGGCAGTGACCACGACGTGATCGTCGCCGACACCGTGAACCACGCGCTGCGCGGCGTGCGGCTGGCCGACGGCAGTGTCACCACCCTGGCCGGCACCGGCCGTCAGTGGTGGCAGGGCTCGCCCACCGAGGGCCCGGCCCGCGAGGTGGACCTCTCCTCGCCGTGGGACGTCGCCTGGTTCGACGGCCGGGTGTGGATCGCGATGGCCGGCGTGCACCAGCTGTGGGCGTACGACCCGGCGGACGGCACGGTCGGCGTCGCGGCCGGCACCACCAACGAGGGCTTGGTGGACGGCCCGGTGGCCGAGGCCTGGTTCGCCCAGCCGTCCGGTCTGGCCGTCTCGGCGGACGGCGGGAAGCTCTGGGTCGCCGACTCGGAGACCTCCGCACTGCGCTTCGTTTCACGTGAAACGGACGGCACCCGAACGGGCACCACAACGGTCCACACCGCCGTCGGCACCGGCCTGTTCGACTTCGGCCACCGCGACGGCGCCGCCGACCAGGCGCTGTTCCAGCACCCGCTGGGCGTGACCGTGCTGCCGGACGGCTCGGTGGCCGTCGCCGACACCTACAACCACGCGCTGCGCCGCTTCGACCCGGCGAGCGGCGAGGTCACCACCCTGGCCACCGACCTGCGCGAGCCCTCCGGGGCGGTGCTGGTGGACGGCGACATCGTGGTGGTCGAGTCGGCCCGGCACCGGCTGACCAGGCTGCGGCTACCCGAGGAGGCGGTGCGGGTCGAGTCGGTGGCGCACCGCACCCAGCGCGCGGCCACCGAGGTCGCCCCGGGCGCCCTCCGGCTGGACGTGGTCTTCGAGGCACCGAGCGGCCAGAAGCTGGACGAGCGCTACGGCCCGTCCACCCGGCTGCTGGTCAGCGCGACCCCGCCCGAGCTGCTGGTCTCCGGCGCGGGCGCGGACACCGACCTCTCCCGCGAGCTGGTGCTCTCGGACGAGGTCACCGAGGGTGTGCTGCACGTCTCGGCGATGGCCGCCTCCTGCGACGACGACCCGGAGATCGAGTTCCCGGCCTGCCACGTGCACCAGCAGGACTGGGGCGTGCCGGTGAAGTTGGTCGCCGACGGTGTCCGCCGCCTCCCGCTGGTCCTGGCGGGCATGGAGTAACCGGGCAACTCCTGCAGAGCAACTCCTCCTGAAGGGCAACTCCTCCTGAAGAGCAGCTCCTGAAGGGCAACGCGGAGGGAGCCCGCCGAAGAACCGGTGGGCCCCCTCCGTCGCACCGGGCTCAGCCCCGCTCAGCCCTCCAGGAAGGCCTTGATCGCGCTCGCCAGCAGGTACGGGTCCTCGGCCCCGCACAGCTCGCGCGCCGAGTGCATGGACAGCGCCGCGATGCCGCAGTCCACCGTCTTGATGCCCAGCCGCGCCGCCGTGATCGGGCCGATCGTCGTCCCGCAGGGCATCGCGTTGTTGGACACGAAGCTCTGCCACGGCACGCCGGCCTTCTCGCAGGCGGCCGCGAAGACCGCCCGGCCGACGCCGTCGGTCGCGTAGCGGTTGTTGACGTTGACCTTGAGGATCGGCCCGTCGTTCGGCAGCGGGTGGTGGCCCGGCTCGTGCCGCTCGGAGTAGTTCGGGTGGACGGCGTGGCCCATGTCCGAGGAGAGGCAGACGGTGCCGGCCAGCGCCCGGGCGCGGTCCTCCGGGGTGCCGCCGCGGGCGTGGACCGTCCGGTCCAGCACGTTGCCCAGCAGCGGGCTCTGCGCGCCGGTGTCGGACTCGCTGCCGGTCTCCTCGTGGTCGAAGGCGGCCAGCACCGGGATGTACGGCAGCGCGACCCCGCCCTCGGCGGCGGCGACGGCCACGGCGGCCAGCGCGGCGGTGGCCGCGTGCACCGACAGCAGGTTGTCCAGGCGCGGGCCGGCCAGCAGCTCCCGGTCGCGGCCCAGGTAGGAGGCGGGCTGGACGTCGTGGGTCATGAGGTCCCAGCCGGCCACATCCTCGGCGGCCAGCCCGGCCCGCTCGGCGACGTAGGCGATCAGCGAGCCCTCGTCGACCGGCCCGAGACCCCAGATCGGGGTGAGGTGCCGCTGCCGGTCGAGCTTCATGCCGTCGTTGACCTGGCGGTCCAGGTGGATGGCGAGCTGGGGCACCCGCAGCAGCGGCTCGTCCAGCTGGACGAGCCGCGCGGTGCCGTCCTTCAGCGCCAGTCGGCCGGACAGGCCCAGGTCACGGTCGAGCCAGGTGTTCAGCGGCACTCCGCCGTAGATCTCCACCGCGACCTGCCGCCACCCGGCCGAGCCGGTGTCCGGCACCGGCTTCACCCGCAGGTTGGGCGAGTCGGTGTGGGTGCCGACGATCCGGAACGGGGTCTCCGGCCCGGCCCCCTCGGGCAGGTACCAGGCGATCAGCGCACCTCCGCGGATCAGGTAGCGCCCGCCGGCCGCCGCGTCCCAGGAGTCCGTCTCCGCGACCTGACGGAACCCCGCCTTCTCCAGGCGCTCGGCGGCGCTCGCGACCGCGTGGTACGGGGACGGCGAGGTGCCGAGGAACGCGATCAGATCGTCGGTGTGCGTCCGGTCGAAGAATGCCCGGCGGGCGGCGGTCGACATACTGCTCCAGGGTCGAGGGAGGGCCGAAGCCGGATGGGGGTCGGCTTCGCACCTTGAGCATATGCCCGTACACGGACATGGCATTCGTGACCTCGCACGGGTTCCAGGACACCGACACAACCCCTGAACCCGCACCTCACCGACCCTCTTCACCCCCGTTCCCCCTTCGCCGCACACCGCCCGCGCCACGGAGGAACACCGAAGGGCCCGGTGGCAGCCGGGCCCTTCGGTGTGAGGGTTTCGCCAGTCGGTCAGAAAGCGGCGCGGGCCTTAGAAGGCCTCCTCCGCCAGCTCCATGATCTCGTTGTCGATGCCCTCGGCGATCGCCCGCTGCGGAGCGATGGTCGGGAGGACGTTCTTGGCGAAGAAGCGGGCGGCCGCGACCTTGCCCTGGTAGAACGGCACGTCCTTCTCGGAGGCGCCGGCCTCCAGCTTGGCCAGGGCCACCGCGGCCTGGCGCAGCAGCAGCCAGCCGACGACGACGTCACCGGAGACCATCAGCAGGCGGGTGGTGTTGAGGCCCACCTTGTACATGTTCTTGACGTCCTGCTCGACCGAGGTCAGGTCGGCGATGAGCTTGCCGACGATGGCCTCCAGGTCGCCGGCGGCCTTGGCGAGCAGCTCGCGCTCGGCGGCCAGGGCGTCGCCGCCCTCGGCGGAGGCGAGGAACTTCTGGATCTGCTCGGACAGCGCGGCGAGCGCCTGGCCGCCGTCCTTGACGATCTTGCGGAAGAAGAAGTCCTGACCCTGGATCGCCGTGGTGCCCTCGTACAGGGTGTCGATCTTGGCGTCGCGGATGTACTGCTCGATCGGGTACTCCTGCAGGTAGCCGGAGCCACCGAAGGTCTGCAGGGACTGGGCGAGCTGCTCGTAGGACTTCTCCGAGCCGTAGCCCTTGACGATCGGCAGGAGCAGGTCGTTGAGGCGCTCGGCGGCCTCGTCGCGCTCGCCGCGCAGCGCGGCGGCGGTCATGTCGTCCTGGACGGACGCGGTGAACAGCACCAGCGCGCGCATGCCCTCGGCGTAGGCCTTCTGGGTGAGCAGCGAACGGCGCACGTCGGGGTGGTGGGTGATGGTGACGCGCGGGGCGGTCTTGTCCAGGAACTGCGAGATGTCGGCGCCCTGCACGCGCTCCTTGGCGTACTCCAGGGCGTTCAGGTAGCCGGTGGAGAGGGTGGCGATGGCCTTCGTGCCGACCATCATGCGGGCGAACTCGATGATCTTGAACATCTGGCGGATGCCGTCGACCTTCTCGCCGAGCAGCCAGCCCTTGGCCGGGTGCTTGGCACCGAAGGTCATCTCGCAGGTGTTCGAGGCCTTGAGGCCCATCTTGTGCTCGACGTTGGTGGCGTAGACGCCGTTGCGCTCGCCCAGCTCGCCGGTCTCCCAGTCGAAGTCGAACTTGGGGACGATGAACAGGCCCAGGCCCTTGGTGCCCGGCTTACCGCCCTCGGGGCGGGCCAGCACCATGTGGATGATGTTCTCGGACATGTCGTGCTCGCCCGAGGTGATGAAGCGCTTGACGCCCTCGATGTGCCAGGAGCCGTCCTCCTGCTGGATCGCCTTGGTGCGGCCGGCGCCCACGTCGGAGCCCGCGTCGGGCTCGGTGAGGACCATGGTGGAGCCCCACAGGCGGTCGGTCATCCGCTTGGCGACCTCGAGCTGCTCCTCGGTGCCCTCCTCGGCGATGACGCCGGCGAAGGCCGGGCCGGAGGAGTACATCCAGATGGCGGGGTTGGAGCCCAGGATCTGCTCGGCGAAGGCCCAGATCAGCGAGTTCGGGGTGACCTGGCCGCCGATGGACTCCGGGATGCCCAGGCGCCACCACTCGGCGTCCATGAAGGTCTGGTAGCTCTTCTTGAACGTGGCCGGGATCGGCGCGGTGTTGGTCTCCGGGTCGAAGACCGGCGGGTTGCGGTCGGTGTCGGCGAAGGACGCGGCGAGGTCGTTCTCGGCGAGGCGGGCGATCTCGCTGAGGATGTTCTTCGCGGTCTCGACGTCCATGTCCGCGTACGGGCCGGTGCCGTACACCTGGTCGCGACCGAACACCTCGAAGAGGTTGAACTCCACGTCCCGCAGGTTGGACTTGTAGTGACCCATGGCCGTTTTCTCCGGTTCGTCGCTTCCGGGAGACCGCCGCGTTTCGGGCGTCCCGTACCCACCAGTAGGCATCATGATGCTACCCAGCGGTAACTTGGGCAAGCCCCCGGCGGTGAATCCGCTATGAACGTGGTCACGTCCCACAAGCCGGGGCGACCACTCCTTGTCAGGATCGACGCCAGCGCGGGCGGGTGCGCTCCCGCTAGCCTGTCCGTGTGTACGGATATGACCAGAACGCATACCCGGGTGACCCCTACCAGCAGCAGGCGGGTCCGCAGCCGGGCATGAACGGCATGCCCGGACCGGACGCGTACGGCGCACAGGGGCAGGCCCCCCAGCAGTCCCTCTACCCGGAGCCCTCCCCGCCGTCCCTGGCGGACGCGGTGCGCGCCTTCACCACGGGCTCGATGGCGGTCGAGGACTTCCAGGCCATCTTCATCACCTCGAAGGTGCACTGCCCGCGCGGCGAGCGCCCCGGCTTCCTGGCGCTGCACAACACCCCGACGCCGGTGATCCCGATGTTCAGCTCGCTCAAGGAGCTGCGCCAATACGCCGGCAAGGACTCCAAGCACTTCACCGTCACCGGCGCCGAGGTGCTGGACCTGCTGCCGACCGGCTACGGCTTCGCGCTGGACATGGAGGGCGAGCACCGGATGGTGTTCGACGCCAAGGCGGTCGAGCAGATGGTCGACTTCACCATGCGCCGGATGTACGGGTAGCCCACCCCGGGAGAGGAGCCCGCGCTCCTTCGTCACCACATAGTTCAAGTTTCAACTTGCTTGTTGTTGATGATTGAACTAACCTCGTCCACGTAGGCCAGAGAACCCCCCTCGAAGGAGGCCGACATGCCCGCCGTGACCGTCGACAACCCGCTGACCCTCCCGCGCGTCACCACGCCGGACCCGGCCGTCGCGAACGCGCGGCCGGTGCTGACCGTCGCCACCGCCCCCGAGGGCTACGAGGGCGAGGGCTTCCCCGTCCGCCGCGCCTTCGCCAAGATCAACCAGAAGTACCTCGACCCGTTCATCATGATGGACCAGATGGGCGAGGTGGACTACGCGGCCGGCGAGCCCAAGGGAACCCCCTGGCACCCGCACCGCGGCTTCGAGACGGTCACCTACATCATTGACGGAACGTTCATCCACCGGGACTCGCACGGCGGTGGCGGCACCATCACCGATGGCGACACCCAGTGGATGACCGCCGGCTCCGGCCTCCTGCACATCGAGACCCCGCCGGAGTCCCTGGTGCGGTCCGGCGGCCTCTTCCACGGCCTCCAGCTCTGGGTGAACCTGCCCGCCTCGGACAAGATGATCACCCCGAAGTACCAGGACATCCGCGGCGGCAGCGTCAAGCTGCTCGGCTCCGAGGACGGCGGCGCGCTGCTCCGGGTGATCGCCGGCGAGCTGGACGGCCACCAGGGCCCGGGCACCACCTTCACCCCGATCACCATGATCCACGCGTCGATCAGCCCCGGCGCCCAGGTCACCCTGCCCTGGCGCGCCGACTTCAACGCCCTCGCCTACGGCCTCGCGGGCAACGGTTCGGCCGGCGCCGAGCACCGCCCCTTCCACCGGGGCCAGGCCGTCGTCTTCGGCGACGGCGACTCGATCACCATCCGCGCCGACGAGAAGCAGGACTCCCGCGACAACAACTTCGAGGTGGTCCTCCTCGGCGGCCTCCCGATCCGCGAACCCGTCGCCCACTACGGCCCGTTCGTCATGAACAGCCACCGCGAACTCCAGCAGGCCATGGAGGACTTCCAGGCCGGCCGACTCGGCACCATCCCCGCCGACGCCAGCTGACCCGCTCCATCGCGAGGGCCCGGACCACACGGTCCGGGCCCTTTCGCATACTCCGTACCGGAAGTGCTCAGGAGCCACATCTCCCCCTTGACGCAAGGGTATTGACACCGGCTCCAGGAGCGTCGGGATAATGCGATTGGTCTGAACCACTGGCCAGATTGGTCGAGACCACAACGGGAGGACCCCAGCCATGCGCCGTACCGTCCGGCGGCTCGCCGTACTCGCCGCAGCCCCGCTGATCGCCCTGACCGGAGCCACCGCGGCCCAGGCCCGACCGTCCATCGACACCAGCTCGTACACCGTCTACGACACCACGGGCACCTGCTCGATCTACGTGCACTTCTACTACAACGCGCACTGGTACGTGGAGTACGACCTGACCAACTGGAGCAACGGCACCCAGGGCTGCGAGGCCGGCGCGTACACCAGCGACCAGGGCTGGGTCGGCCAGATCACCGGCGGCGGGTACTCGACCAGCGACGACCCGTCCCGCTACGTGCGGCCGTGGGTCCAGAAGGTCGGCGACGCGTCGAGCTTCGCCTGGGGCTACAACCGCTGACCCGGCGGGCCCCGAGAACGCCCGAACGACGCCTCCGTCGCCTACAGCAACGCGTAGACGGCGGAGGCGTCGTCGTGTGTCTTGCCGCGCGGCCAGCGCTCGCAGCCGGCGTCCGCCCGCTCCACCGCACGGACCTGGGCGATCAGCTCGCCCGGCCCCGACTCGGCGAGCAGCCTCAGCACATCGCCCCAACTGCCCAGCCCGAAGCGCTCGGTGTAGCGCGAGGCGCCGTCGGTGAGGGCGGCCAGCGCGTGCAGCCGGTCCAGCCGGACGAAGCCGGTCTCGGCGTGCTCGGCGGCCCGCGGGGTTGCGGCGGCGATCCACGGACCCGCGCCCCGGTTACGGGCGGCGCGCACCGCCAGCACGTACTCCAGGTGCAGCGCGGCCCGCTCGGCCGAGCCGGGGACGGTCGCCCAGACCTGGCGGCGCAGCCCCTCCCCGCCGGGGAAGCGCTGGTTGTCGCCGATCACCCGGGGCGGGCCGTCCTTGAAGTCCAGCACCAGCAGCGAGTCTCCGAGCACCAGGTACTCCAGCGACTCGCCGTGCCGCCGGGCCGCGACCACCATCGCCGCGGGCGTGTTGGCGTGGCCGAGGTCGCAGCGGCCGCCGTGCAGCGCGGCCGTCTCCACGATGGCGTCGGCCAGGCACTCGGCGATCGACCGGTCCACCCGGTCGGTGAGCCGGGCGAGCAGGTGCACGCCCAACCGGCGTACGTACCAGGCGGTTCCGTGCCGGCACCCGGACTCCAGACCGGCCGGCGAACTCGCGCCGTCCAGCAGGACCAGTGCCTCCGGCGAGGCCGCCGCGAAGTCCTCGCTCTCGCGGTCGGGCCGCCGTGCTTCCCCTGCGAGCTGTAGCTGCATCCCGACAGTGTGGCCGCCACCCCCGGCCCGCGCCCAGACCCGTGCGCCGGTGTGGCGCCGACCGGTGCCCGGCGCCCGGTGGCAGCGGGGGTGATTCGGCCATACCGTCGGATAGCGACCGGACAATTCGGCCATTCAGGGCCGGTCGGGTTTGGGACCACCTTCGGGTGCCCCGGCGGCCCGGGACTGACGAGGAGCGGAAGATGTTCTGGCAGTTCATCGTGCTGGTCGCCGCCGGGTTCGGCTTCCCGACCGCCGCACTGTTCTTCCTGATCGGCGGGCCGCGCTTCCCTGACGAGAAGCGCGACCCCGACTCCGGGCCCGCTGCTTAGGTCCTGTCCGGCCGATCGCGGGCCCGGCAAGATCGGCCGGAGGAGACCCGGACGAGCCCTAGGCCTTCCAGGCCGGGTCGCGCCCCAGCAGCGCCAGGGCCCGGTCGAACCGGCCGGCGCCGGCCCCGGGTGCCAGCCCCGGGCGGAAGGCCCGGCCGGGCGCGCGGGCCTCCGGGGTGTCCGGGACGGCCTCGGAGACCGCCAGCAGCGCGTCGGCCAGCGCGTCGTCCCCGTCCACCGCCGTGACCAGCCGCTCGGTGCCGCCGAGCGCCGCGGCGACGTCCCAGCCGTGCACCAGCGTGTCCACCAGGTGGAAGCCGACGGCCTGGGCGAGCGGGAAGGGCCCGCCGTCCCGGATCTCCGGCAGCCAGAGCGCCCGCTCGCCGACGGCCGCCTCCCGGAAGGCGGCGGTGAGGTCGGCGCCGGTTCGGCGGAAGTCCGCCGCCGGGTCCGCGCTCAGCGGGGCGTCCGCGAACAGCGCGAGGTCCGGCCCGGCGCCGCGGGCGGCCGCGGCGAAGCCCTGGTGCTGCCCGACGCAGTGCTCCAGCAGCCGGCGCAGCGTCCAGCCGGCGCACGGGGTGGGCAGGTCCAGCTGGTCCGGCCGTACCGTGTCCACCACCTCGACGGCCAAGTCCACGGCCCGTGCGTGCAGTTCGACGAGTTTCATGCGGCAGTTACCCCCAGTCCCGCAGAGATGAATCCGATCACCTGGTCAACGACGGCCGGTTCCCCGATGATCCGGCGGTGGCCGAGCCCCCGGGTGACCACCAGGTCGAGCTGCTCCCCGTACGCCCGCGCCAGCCGGTGCGCCTGGGCGATCGGCACCACGCCGTCGCCCTCGTCGTGCACCACCAGGAGGGGCAGGTCGATCGACGCCGCCCGGACGGCCGCGTCGTAGCGCTCCCAGACCCCGGCGTCCCCGGCGAACAGGTGCTGCTCGATCCGCTGCCGCAGCGCCCGCTCGACGGCGGCGTCCAGACCGAGTTCGGCGCAGAAGGCTCCGGGGAAGAAGCCGACCTCGGACACCCCGGAGACGGCCGCCAGCCGGCCCGCCCGCAGCCCGTCGCCGAGCGCCCCGAAGGCCGCGCAGACGCCCAGCGAGTGGGCCACCACGGCCTCGAACGGCCCGTACCGCTCCTGGAGCCGGGAGGCCAGTTCGCGGTACTCCAGCACGCTGGTGCTGCGCCCGCCGGAGTCACCGTGGCCCGGCGCGTCGAAGGCGACGACGCTGAGGCCGAGCGCGCGCAGCCGGGGGACGAAGGGCGCGAACCGGGAGGCCCGGGAGCGCCAGCCGTGCAGCAGCAGGACGGGCCGCTCGCCGCTGCCCCAGCGGTAGCCGACCACGGGCTTGCCGTGCACGGCGAGCGGTTCGCGGACGGCCTGCCGGTGGACCTCCCGCTCGGTGGTCCGGACCCGGCTGCGCCGCAGCGGGCGCCGGAACAGTTCGAAGGCCGCCCGGCCGGCCAGGCCGGGGGCGATCCGGGCGGTCGGGTTGAGGGCGGTACGGATCAGTGCCTGGGCGGGGTCCATCGGGTCTCCCTGCTCTTCGCTCCCTGGGCCTTGCTCTCGTGCTCCTTGCTCGGGGCGAGATATTAGCACGACCGTTCGTGCAGTTTTCGGAGCAGTCCGCGGGCGGCGCACTACCCTGGGCGACACCCCTGCGAAAGGAACGAGGACGCACGATGGCCGGACCGACCACGGACGGACGGGTCCTGCGCGGCGAGGAGACCCGCCGGGCGGTCCTGCGCCGCGCCGTCGGGATCGCCTCCGTCGAAGGCCTGGACGCCCTGTCCATCGGCCGCCTCGCCACCGACCTCGGACTCAGCAAGAGCGGCGTCTTCGCCGGCTTCGGCTCCAAGGAGGAGCTGCAGCTCGCCACCGTCCGCGCCGCCCGCCGGATCTTCGCCGACGCCGTCGTCGCCCCGGTCGCCGCCACCCCGCCCGGCCTCGCCAAGGCCCGGGCACTGTGCGAGAGCTGGCTCGCCTACTCCCGGGCCCGGGTGTTCCCCGGCGGCTGCTTCTTTTACGAGGTCACCGCCGAGTTCGACGCCCGCCCCGGCCCCGTCCGGGACGCCCTGGCCGACTGCGCCCGGGAGTGGCACGCCACGGTCGTCGCCGCCCTCGCCGAAGCCCGTACGGCCGGCACCCTGCGCCCCGACACCGACCTCGGCGACCTCGCCTTCGCCCTGATCGCGGTGTTGGAGACGGCCAACTCCCAGGCCGTGCTGCACGAGGAGGACGTCCCGTACCAGCGGGCCGGCCGCCTCCTGCTCCGCCTGCTGCGCGCCGAGGCCACCGACCCCGCCGACCCGGCGCTCGCCTAGGTCCTAATCCTTCCTCGCCAACACCCGCTCCAGCACGGCGGCTTGGACCAGCAGCCGCTCGTCCCCGCCCGCCGCGCCGACCAGTTGCAGCCCGAGCGGCAGCCCGTCCGGGGTCCGCCCGGCCGGCAGGCTCAGCGCGGGCAGGCCGAGGAAGCTCCACGGCAGCGACATCACCGCGTCCCCGGTGCTGTGCAGCCCCTCCGGCGCCCCGCCGGGCGCGGACGGCGCCAGCCAGAGGTCCACCCCGGCCCCGGCGGCCGCCCCGGCCACCCGCTCGCGCAACCGCTCCCGGAACCGCAGGGCGGCCACCCGGTCCTCCGCCGCGACCCCCTGCCCGACCCGGATGCTCGCCACCGTCTCCGGCCGGTACAGCCCGCCGAACCGGGCGAACCAGTCGGCGTGACTGCGGGCCAGCTCGAACCGGTTGACCGCCTGCAACTGCCGCGTCACCTCGGCGAAGTCGGGGAACAGCGGCACCCGGCGCACCGTCACCCCGGCCCGCGCCAGCCGTTCCAGCTGTTCCTCGAACACCCTCCGCGCGGCCGGTTCGGCCCGCTCCAGGTACGGGCCGTCCGGTACCCCGACCACCGGCGCCGGGTCCGCCGACTCGGGCGCCGGCCGCCAGTCGTCGCAGAGCAGCGGGGCGGCCAGCGCCGCGCCCGCCAGGTCGTTGGTGAACACCCCCAGGGTGTCGAAGCTCGGCGCGTTCGGGATCACCCCCGCGACCGGGATCCGCCCGTACGTCGGCCGGAACCCCACCACCCCGCAGTACGCGGCCGGCCGGATCACCGACCCGACCGTCTGGGTGCCGATCGCCAGCGGCACCAGACCGGCCGCGACCGCCGCCGCCGAACCGCTGCTGGAACCACCCGGGGTGTGCCCCGGGCGGTGCGGATTGCGGGTCGGGCCCGGGGCGCTCGCCGCGAACTCGGCGGTCACCGTCTTGCCCGCGACCAGCGCCCCCGCCGCCAGCAACCGGTCCACCACCACGGCCTGCGGGCCGGCCAGCACCCCCGGCGGCAGGGCCGACCCGGCGTGCGTGGGCAATCCGTCCACGTGCACGATGTCCTTGACCCCGACCGCCACCCCGTACAGCGGCGGCCGCCCGGCCGCAACGGGGTACCGCGCGGTCAACTCCCTTGCCCGTGCCTGCAGTCGGTCGTGCCGACCGGGCTCCGCCACGAAGGCGCGGAGCAGCGGGTCCACCCGCTCGACCAGCGCGCAGAACCGGTCGACGTACTCGGGCAGAGCGGGCGCACCGGAGCGCAGCGCGGCGGCCTCGATGGTCAGCGACCGGGGCCGGACCAGGGATTCCTCCATAGCGGCCACGGTAGCGGCCGGCCGCTCACTGGTGCTCGGCGGACAGGTACGGCGCCTCGCGCAGGAAGTACGCCCCGCAGGTGTGGCAGCACAGCTCCGGGGTCTTCCCCCAGTCCACCGCCTCCCGCACCGGCGCCCCGGAACCGAGCTCCCGGCCGCACATCGCCACGCTCTGCACGCCCCGGACCATGTGCCACAGCCGCACCCCGCCGGCCTCCCCCTCGGGCCCGTACTCGGCTCGCATCTGATGCATCATGCCCCCATCGTCCGACCGCCCCCCACCCCCGGCAACCGGGGCCGCCACGGCGCTCCCGGTCCGCCGCGCACGAACGACACAAGGCCCACCGGGCGCCGTCCGAACCCCGCCACCCCCGTCCGGATCCGGCCACGGCGGCTCGATAGGGTGCGCGATCGCGACCCGCCCCGGCGCCCCGCGCCCGGCCCCCGTCGCCGGACCACAGCCTTCCCCTCTTCACAGCTGGAGCACCGATCGTGCGCTCTTCCCGCCTCCTGGCCTCCGCGGCCCTGGTCGCCCTCTCCCTCGGCACCACGGTCGGCGCCGCCACCGCCGGCGCCGTCGGTATCCCCGTGACCCCCACCGCGGCACCGAGCGCCCCCACCGGCCCCGCCACCCTGCCGACCCACCTGCCGACCACCCTCCCGACCAACCTGCCGACCCCGCCGATGCCCTCGCCCGGCGGCCCCTGCCCGGGCGGGTACCACCTGGAGAACCTCAAGGTCACCGGCAGCGGGCTGTCCGGCGTCACCCTGACCAAGGGCGGCGCCCCGCAGGAGGCGAGCGTGACCTTCGAGAACGACACCCCCGTCGACCTGAAGAAGCTCAGCACCCACTTCTTCGTCACCGACATCGGCGAGGAGGGCGCGCCCAACCAGCCCACCTGGGGCAAGGACGCCTTCACCGTCCAGGTGAAGCTGCCCGGCGGCGACTGGAAGCCCGTCAGCCCGAGCGCCATCGAGAACAACATGAGCTACATCCGCGCCGACCTCGGCACGTTCAAGCTCGCCAAGGGCGAGAAGCTCACCCTCCAGGTGCGCCTCGCCGCCACCGACAAGGCGCTCGCCGCCGGCTACTTCGCCCAGCTCGACGGCGCCTCCGAGTCCTTCCCCAGCAAGGACGTCCCGGGCGTCCGCCAGGGGCCGGAGGGCAGCTGCACCGGCTTCAGCGGCAGCTACCGCATCCCCGAGCTCTTCAAGGTCGTCGCCGGCACCCCGGCCCCCGCCGGCACGGGTACGCCCTCCGCGTCCGCCCCGGCCGCCCCCGCCACCCCCACCGCCCCCGCGCCCGGTGCCACCACGACCCCGGCCGGTCCCGAACTGGCGCACACCGGTGCCGACTCCAACACCCTGCCGATCGCCCTCGGCGGCGCGGCGGTGCTGGCCGCCGGCGCCGGCACCCTGTTCGTCCTGCGCCGCCGCAAGGCCGGCGCCCACAGCTGATCCTCCGCCACATGAACCGAGGGGCACGGACAACCGTTCGGGCCCCTCGGTGGTCTTCCCCCGGAGAGCGAACCCCGACCCCACCGCTGGAGCCCGCCGATGCGTCCCGCCCGCCTTCCCGCCGCCTGCACCCTGCTCGTGCTCACCGCCGGTCCGGTCGCCCTCGCCATGGCCCCCGCCCACGCCGCCGACACCCCGTCGGCCACCCCCACGGCCGCGCCGTCCGCCCCCGCGTCCTCCGCCACCCCCGGCGAGTGCCCGGAGGGCACCACCGAGGACCCGATCCCGGTCACCGGCGCCACCGACACCGCGGGCGAACTCTCCGTCACCTTCACCAACACCAGCACCGCGACGGTCAAGCAGCTCGCCACCACCGTCGCCCTCGCCGAGGCCGGCAGCCTCCCGCTCGAAGTCCGCGCGGGAACCGGCGCCTGGAGGCCCCTCACCGTCACCGGCACCCCGGTCAACACCGGCGGCTACCCGGTCCCCCAGGGCCAGAGGCTCACCCTCACCGTGCGCGCCGCCGCCGGAGCCCCGCACGGCGAGCACCGCCTCACCTTCACCGCCAAGTCCGAGGTCCTCCCGAGCGGCTCCGCCCCGGCGAAGAAGTACACCTGCCCCCAGCTCACCGCCACCTACACGGGCGCCCTCACCCCCACCGACCGCACCCCGGCCCCCGCCCACCTCGCCGACACCGGCGCCGGCACCGCCACCCGCCCCCTCGCCATCGCCGGCACCACCACCCTCCTCCTCGGCGCCGCCCTCCTCCTCCTCACCCGCCGCCGCCCCACCGCCGACTGACCACCCCGGGCCCGCCCCGGCCGGCGGACCGGCGTCGACGAGGAAGACCCCGGCCCCGGTCAGGACGCGACGCGCAGCAGCGCGCCGTCCTGCCACTTGAGGATCTTGTCGAAGCTCACGATGGCCCCCCGGAGGGGGTGGTTGCGGAGCTGGACGTGGTCGGTGAGGGCGTGGATGAGGAAGAGGCCGCGGCCGGATTCGGCGGTGAGGTCGGGGAGGGCGTCCAGGTCGACCGGGCGCAGGGTGGCGGCCGGGGCACGGTGGGGGAGGACGTGGGTGTCGTACGGGTGGCCGTCGCGGCGGGGGCGGTGGGCGGTGAGGACGCGGGCCGGGACGGTGGCGCGGGCGCGGCGGGAGCGGCGGGGGGCGCGGGCGCTGCCGACGGGGTGGGGGGCCGGGCGGCGGGCGGGCGGGGCGCTGGGGGCGGGCAGGCCCGGGCCGGAGTCGGTGACCTCGATCCGCAGCCGGTCACCGCTGATGGAGGCGGTCACCTGGAAGCCGTCGTCGGGCCGGCCGGTGGCGCCGTGTTCGACGGCGTTGGCGCAGGCTTCGGTGATCGCGACGCCGAGGTCGTCGGCGATCTGCGGGTCGACGCCCGCGGTCGCCATGGCACCGAGCAGGATGCGCCGGGCCAGCGGAACGCTGGCCGGGTCGCGCTTGAGGTGCAGAGTCCACCAGATGTCCACGGGAGGTCCCTCCTGGCTGCGGCTCCACATACAACTAGGTATCTCCGGGCGATTCGGCGGTGAACCGTGCCCGGGGGCGGCTACCGCCCGTTCGGCGGATGGACTGGGGACGGGGTCTGTGCCGAAGGGCGCGCTCGTGGTCCTGCACGCCGCGGCCGAACGGGGCATTCGTAGGGATTTCCCCCCCTGCCCGTGTCGGCGGTGTGCGCGATGAGATGATGGCCCGGCCATGACTGCCCTCCCCTCCGCCCCCGTCCAGGGCACCCCTGTCTTCGAGCGGGCCCGGCCGGCTCCGCCGGTGGGGGCCGCCTGGGACCTGCGGCTGGCCCGGGCGGTCCCGTTCGCGGTGGTGTGCACGCTGATAGCGGCCGCCGGGCACGCGCTGGCGGGTGGCGGGAACGTGCCGCCGGTCGCGCTGGCGACGGGCTTCGCCGCGGTGCTGGTGCTCGCGGTGGCGTGCGGTGGACGGGAGCGTTCGCTGGCGGCCATCGCCGGTGCGCTGGGCGCGGGGCAGCTGGGGCTGCACTGCCTGTTCCACGGTTTCGGCGGCCACGGCATGCCCGACGGCGTCCCGATGAGCGTGCCGCAGGCGGCCGGTCGGCTGATCTGCAACGAGGCCCGGCCGGGCACGCTGGCCGGGCTGCCGGGCGGCACCTCGCCGGAGCAGTTGGTGTCCTCCGCCGGTCTGGACCCGCACGCGTACGCCGCCGCGCCGTGGTGGCAGGGCGGCGTGCTGGGGATGACGCCGTCGATGCTGGCCGGGCACCTGGCCGCCGCGCTGGTGGCGGGCTGGTGGCTGCGGCGCGGCGAGGCGGCGCTGTGGCGGCTGGTGCGGGTGGCCGCGTCGGCGGCCCGGGAGCACTGGGCGGCGCCGCTGCGGTGGGCGCTGGTGCTGGTGGCCGCGCTGCTGCGCGGTCTGTTCGGCGCGGCCGGTCCGGTCCGCCGGTTCGGTGCGGGGGGCGGCGGGAGCCGGCTCTCCGCGGGTGCGGTGCTGCGGCACAGCGTGGTGCGGCGCGGTCCGCCGTGCGGGGCCCTCGCGTACTGATCCGGTGGTCCCGTGCGCCCCGTGATGGGGTGCCGGTCGGGTCCCGGTGAGGTGCGCGGTGTCCGGGTCGTTCCCGTCCTCCGACGGCGGCGGCCCCTGGCTCTGCCCCACCCACGTCCGCGCGTCCGGCGCCGCCGAGGCACGGTTCCCCCGTCGCCCGGTACGGCCGGCCGCCGAGCTCCGATCGGAGACCCCCATCATGCGTTCCCTTCCCACCCGCCGCCTCGCCGCCGTCGCCCTGACCGCCGCCGCCTCCGTGGTGGCGCTGGCCGGCCCGGCCTTCGCGCACGTCACCGTGAACCCGGGCTCGGCCGCCCAGGGCGGTTACGCGACGGTCAACTTCCAGGTGCCGAACGAGAGCGACACGGCGAACACGGTGAAGCTGGAGGTCAACCTGCCGATGGACCACCCGCTGGCCTCGGTCCGGACCCTGCCGATGCCGGGCTGGACGGCGACCGTCGAGAAGGCCAAGCTCGACAAGCCGATCAAGGTGCACGGCAGCGACGTCACCGAGGCCGCCTCCAAGATCACCTGGACCGCCGACACCGGCACCAAGATCGCCCCCGGCCAGTTCCAGGAGTTCCGGCTGTCGCTCGGCGCGCTGCCGACCGACGCCGACAGCATGGTCTTCAAGGCCCTGCAGACCTACGACAACGGCGATGTCGTCCGCTGGATCGACGAGGCCCAGGCCGGCCAGCCCGAGCCGGCCCACCCGGCGCCGACCCTGAAGCTCACCAAGGCCGCCGCCGGTGACGGCCACGGCGTCACCGCCTCCGCCTCCCCGGCCGCCGGCGCCCACGGGGACAGCTCGGACCACGCCGCCGCCTCCGGCGACACCAAGTCCAGCGACAGCACCGCCCGCACCCTGGGCGTGGTCGGCATCGTGGTCGGCGTGATCGGCACCGCCGTCGGCGTGCTCGGCCTGCGCCGGAAGAACAGCGGCTCCGCCTCCTGACCCCCGCGCCGGCGGGGCCGTACCCCGCACCCGTACCGGGTACGGCCCCGCCGGCGGTCCACCGCGCCTGATCGGATCCACCATGCACCGCACCACCCGCACCACCCGCACGTCCCGCTCCACCCGGCTGGCCGGCGCCGCCGCGCTCGCCCTGGCCGCCGCGCTGACCCTGTCCGCCTGCGGCTCCTCCGGTGGCGGCTCGACCGCCGCCAAGGTGACCCAGCAGAAGGACGACACCCCGTACCAGGGCACCAAGCTGGCCAAGAACTTCGAGAAGCCCGACCTCCAGCTGACCGACACCTCCGGCCAGCCGTACGACCTGCGGCAACAGACCAACGGCAAGGCCACCCTGCTGTTCTTCGGCTACACCAGCTGCCCGGACGTCTGCCCGACCACGATGGGCGACATCGGCGTGGCGATGAAGGCGCTCTCCGCGGAGGACCGGAAGAAGGTCAACGTCGTCTTCGTCTCCACCGACCCCCAGCGCGACACCCCCAAGGTGCTGCGCACCTGGCTGGACTCGATGGGCACCGACTTCATAGGCCTCACCGGTGACCTGGGGAAGGTGAAGACCGCCGCCAGGTCGCTGGGCATCATGATCGAGGACCCGGTGGTCAACGCGGACGGCACCGTCACCTCCACCCACGGCGCCCAGGTGCTGGCCTTCCTCCCCTCGGACGACAAGGCGCACGTGCTCTACATGAGCGGCACCGAGGAGAAGACCTACGAGCACGACCTGCCGCTGCTCGCCAAGGGGGTCGCGGCGTGATCCCGGCGAACCGGCGGTTCCGCCGCTCGGCGCTGGCCGGGGCGGTGCTGGCGACGGTCCTCGGCGGCGGGGCGATACTCGCCGCCTGCGGGACGGGCGACCAGGGCGGCGGCCGGACCGAGACCGGGCCGGCGAAGCTGACCGTGGCCGACCCCTACATCCCGCTGCCCCCGGCCGGCGGGATGGGCGCCGGCTACCTGACCGTGCGCAACGACGGCGGGCCGGACCAGCTGCTCAAGGTGACCAGCCCGGAGGCCGGGTCGGTCACCATGCACCGCTCGACCGCCTCGACCATGGAGCAGGTGAGCAGCCTGGACGTGCCCGCGCACGGCTCGCTGCAGCTCGCCCGGGGCGGCACCCATCTGATGATCATGGACTGGCAGAAGGCCCCTGCCCTGGGCGACGAGCTGGAGCTCGACCTGACCTTCGCCAAGTCCGGCACCATCACCGTCAAGGTGCCGGTCAAGGAGCTCACCTACCGCCCAGGCCAGAGTTAGGGGACCCGCCAGCATGGAGAAGGCCGCCCACCCCCGGACGGTCCGCCGCCGGACCGCCCGCGCCCGTACCCTCCCCCGGCGGATCGCCGCGGCGCTGGGGACGCTCGGCGCGCTGCTCGCGCTGATGCTCGCCGGTGCCGCGCCGGCCTCCGCGCACGCCACCCTGGACGCCACCGACCCGGCGCAGAACTCGGTGGTCGCCACCGCCCCGGCGGCGGTGACCCTGACCTTCAGCGAGAGCGTCTCGCTGTCCGGGGACTCCGTCCGGGTGCTCGACCCGGCCGGCAAGGCCGTGGACACCGGCAACCCGGCGCACGCCGACGGCAAGGGCGACACCGCCCGGGTCGGCCTGAACAGCGGACTCGCCAACGGCACGTACACCGTCGCGTGGCGGGCCGTCTCGGAGGACTCGCACCCGGTCGGCGGGGCGTTCACCTTCTCCATCGGCGCCCCCTCGGACACCTCGGTGTCCACCACCGCGCTGCAGGGCGCCAAGGCCGACGGCCTGGTCGCCGCCCTGTACGGCACCGGGCGCACCGTCGCCTACGCGGCGTTCGCGCTGCTCGCCGGGGTCGCCGCCTTCGTGCTGGTCTGCTGGCCGGCCGGCGCCGCCCGGCGACCGGTGCAGCGGCTGCTGATGACCGGCTGGACGGCGCTGCTGGCCTCCACCGTCGCGGTGCTGATGCTGCGCGGCCCGTACGAGCGCGGCTCGGGCATCGGGCAGGCCCTCGACCTGTCGCTGGTGCGCGCCACCCTGGACGAGCGGATCGGCACCGCGCTGGCCGCCCGACTGCTGCTGCTCGCCGCGGCCGGGATCTTCCTGTCGCTGCTGGTCGGGCAGCTGGGGCAGCCGTCGCAGCCGGTGGCCGCGCCGGCCGCCGAGGAGCAGGGCCGGGGCGAGTCCACCGAGGACGCGGAGTCCCGCGAGGCCGCCGAGCTGCGCGCGCTGGAGCAGCGGGCCGCCGAGCGGCCGCAGCGCGAGACCCGGCTCGGCCTGGGCGTGGCCGGACTGCTGCTGGTCGTCGCGCTCTCGGCCACCTGGGTCGGCGCCGACCACGCCTCGGTGGGCATCCAGGTCTGGCTGGCGCTCCCGTTCGGCGTCCTGCACCTGATCGCGATGGCGCTCTGGCTGGGCGGCCTGGCCTCGCTGCTGGTCGCCCTGCGCGAGGGCGTCGGCGCCGAGGTGGTGGACCGCTTCTCGAAGATCGCCTTCGGTTCGGTGGCCGTGCTGGCCGGCACCGGCATCTACCAGTCCTGGCGGGGCCTGGGCAGCTGGAGCGCGCTGACCGGCACCGAGTACGGGAAGCTGCTGCTGGTGAAGAGCGGCTGCGTGGTCGTGATGCTGGGCGTCGCCTGGATCTCCCGCAGCTGGCTGGCCCGGCTGCGCTCGGCCCCGGCCGAGGCGGCGGAGGTCGAGCGGGCCGAGGTGCCCGAGCCGGTCGGCGCCGCGGCGCACGGCGAGGACCCGGTCCGACGGGCCCAGCTGGAGCGCCAGCGGGCCGCCGCGGCGAGCGCCGGGCGCGAGCGCGGACTCACCCCGACCCGGGCCGGGCTGCGCCGCTCGGTGCTGGTCGAGGCGCTGGTCGCGGTGGCGGTGCTGGTGGTCACCACGATGCTCACCAACTCCCCGCCCGGGCGGGTGGCGGGCGAGGTCAAGGCGGCCGGGAACACCGCCCCGGTCGCGGGCGGCACCGCGGCCGCCCCGCAGACCGAGCCGGGCCGCACGGTGGAGCTCAAACTGCCGTACGACACCAAGGGCCGGACGCCGAACGCCAAGGGCACCGCGACCGTCACCCTCAACCCGGCCCGGACCGGCCCGAACGAGGTCAAGCTCGCGCTGGACGGCGCGGACGGCAAGCCGGTGGACGTCCCCGAGGTGCAGCTCGCCTTCACCCTGCCGGACCGCGACCTCGGCCCGCTGCCCGTCGCGCTCACCCCCGAGGGCACCGGCCGCTGGAGCGGCACCGCGCAGCTGCCGCTGGGCGGCACCTGGGTGGTCTCGGTGCAGATCCGCTCCTCCGACATCGACCAGACCACCCCGACCCAGCAGTTCAAGGTCGGGTGAGCGCGGTGGACGCGGTGGAACAGAACGCGGTGGATCAGGAAGCGATGGAACCGGAAGCGGTGGCACAGCACGGGGCGGCCCCGGCGGGCTTCACCCGGCGGGCGCTGCTCGGCACGGCCGGCGCCGGACTGCTGGTCGGCGCCGGGGCCGGGGTGGCCGGGGCGGTCGCCTACGACCGCCGGCCGGACGCCTCCCCCGAGGCCCCGGGCGGCGCCCTCGGCGCGGGCCGGGTACCGTTCCGCGGCGAGCACCAGGCCGGCATCCTCGAACCCCAGCAGGCCCGGGTCCAGCTGGCCGCCTTCGACCTGGTCGACGGCGCCGGCCGGGACGGACTGCGCGGCCTGCTGCAACGCTGGACCAAGGCCGTCGACCGACTGACCGCCGGGGAGCCGGCCGAGGAGTTCGACAACCAGGTCGCCCTGGACGCCGGCCCCTGCTCGCTCACCCTCACCCTCGGCCTCGGCGCCGCGCTGTTCGACAAGACCGGGCTGGCCGACCGCCGCCCGGCCGCCCTCGAACCGCTACCCGCCTTCCCCGGCGAGGCACTGGATCCGACGCGCGGCGACGGCGACCTGTTCGTCCAGCTCGGCGCCGACGACGCGCTGGTGACGGTGCACGCCCTGCGCACCCTGCAGAAGCTGGCGGCCGGCACCGCGACACTGCGCTGGCAGTCGGCCGGCTTCGCCCGGACCCCGGGGGCCACCGCCCGGCCGATCACCGGGCGCAACCTGATGGGCCAGATCGACGGCACCAACAACCCCAAGCCCGGCGAGGACGGCTTCGCCGCCAAGGTGTTCTGCACCGCCGGCGGGGACCAGCCGGCCTGGCTGGCCGGGGGCTCGTACCTGGTGTTCCGGCGGATCCGGATGCTGCTGGACCACTGGGAGGAGCTGCCGGTGGAGCGCCAGGAGCGGGTGATCGGGCGGCGCAAGGCGGACGGTTCGCCGCTGAGCGCGCCGGCCGGCTCGGGCGAGGGCACCCCGGTGGACCTCGCCGCCCAGGGCCCGGACGGGGCGCTGGCCATCCCCTCCGACGCCCACGTCCGGGTCGCCGCCCCGGCGGGCAACGGCGGGGCGGCGATGCTGCGGCGCGGCTTCTCGTACCACGACGGGGCGCTGCCGGACGGCTCGCCGGACGCCGGGCTGCTCTTCCTCGCCTTCCAGGCCGACCCGCGCAAGGGCTTCACCCCGGTGCAGCGCAAGCTCTCCCGGGGCGACGGGCTGTCCCGCTTCCTGCGGCACGAGGCGAGCGGGCTGTACGCCGTCCCGCCGGGGGTGCCGGCCGGAGGGTACCTCGGGCAGCAGCTGCTGGAGGGGTAGAGGGGGAGCGGTCCCGGCCTGCGAAACGCTTTCCGGCCGGGGCCGCGGAATCGTTATGGTGGCTGCTTCGGCACCACCCTGCTCCGGTACCACTCCCGTTCACTCACGGAGGCGTCATGTCGGCCACCCGCTACACCTACCTCGGTCCGGCCGGCACCTTCACCGAGGCGGCGTTGCACACCCTGCCCGAGGCGGCGACCCGGGAGCTGGTGCCGCTGTCCTCGGTGGCACTGGCGCTGGAGGCGGTGCGCGGCGGGGAGGCCGCCGGGGCGTTCGTGCCGATCGAGAACTCGGTGGAGGGCGCCGTCACCGCGACCAACGACGAACTGGCCTCCGGCGCACCGCTGATGATCTACCGTGAGGTGCTGCTGCCGATCACCTTCGCGCTGCTGGTGCGGCCGGGCACCGAGCTGTCCGGGGTGAAGACGGTGACCAGTCACCCGGTGGCCCAGCCGCAGGTGCGCAAGTGGCTGGCGGCCAACCTGCCGGACGCCGTCTGGGAGTCGGCCGCCTCCAACGCGGACGGGGCCCGGCTGGTCGCCGAGGGCCGGTACGACGGGGCGTTCGCGGGCGAGTTCGCGGCGCCGATCTACGGGCTGGACCCGCTGGTCAAGGAGATCGCGGACGCCCAGAGCGCGACCACCCGGTTCGTGCTGGTCGGCCGCCCGGGGCGGGTCTCCTCGCCGACCGGGGCGGACAAGACCTCGATGGTGGTCCGGCTGCCGGACGACCACCCGGGTGCGCTGCTGGAGCTGCTGCAGGAGTTCGCGGTGCGCGGGGTCAACCTGATGCGGATCGAGTCCCGGCCGACCGGCGAGGGGCTGGGCAGCTACTGCTTCCTGATCGACTGCGAGGGGCACCTGTCCGAGCGGCGGGTGGCCGAGGCGATGATGGGGCTCAAGCGGATCAGTCCGCAGGTGCGGTTCCTCGGCTCCTATCCGCGCGCGGACCGGCAGACCTCGAAGCACCGCCGGCCGGGGACCTCGGACGAGGACTTCGCCGCGGCGGCGGACTGGTTCTCCCGCGCGCTCGACGGGCGCGGGGAGATCTGATCCCGGCCCGGTCCACGCATGATCCACGACGCCTGAGCGCCATCTCGCGTCTTTCCGGCCTTTTCCGACCGCTATCGACCGTTATCGACCGGGCTGATCAAGTGCGGCGGGTGACCGTACCGTCATCCACAGGAACGTCCGGCTCCGGGGGCCGCTGTCCACAGGCCTCCGCACTGTCCACAGCCGAAAGTTATCCACAGGCCTGGGGATGAGTCGACAAACCGGTATAGCCATTGCCCAGAACTGGTCGGACCATCGGTTTGCGGCGCAGAGATGACTTATCCGACCAGAGTCACCCGGTTGCCTGCAAATCACCCGTGCGAGTGCTTCAATTCCCTCACCCGAGAAGGTTCATTGAGGTTTGAAAGCACAATTCCCTGGTTTCCATCGGCGGACGCCGATCGTCCGCTCTCGTCCACAGGGCCCGGGCCGGGCCTGTGGATAACCCGGCCCCGGCCCGGACCCCGCGCGTTGCCCCCAGGAGTTATCCACAGGATCCGGTGAGTTATCCCCAGGGGAAAACCGGTACCGGTGGAGGAACGCCCGCCCGGTACGCTTGGGCCTGTGATTGACCTTCGCCTGCTCCGTGAGGACCCTGACCGAGTGCGCGCCTCGCAGCGCGTCCGTGGCGAGGACGTCGACATCGTCGACGCCCTCCTCTCCGCCGACGAGCGACGCCGGTCCTCGGGCAGCCGCTTCGACGAACTGCGCAACGAGCAGCGGGTGCTCGGCAAGCAGGTCGCCCAGGCCAAGGGCGAGGAGAAGACCGCCCTGCTGCAGCGCACCAAGGAACTGGCCGCCGAGGTCAAGGCCGCGGACGCCGAGCAGAGCGCGGCCAAGGAGGAGGCGGACCGCCTGCTCCGCTCCCTGGCGAACCTCATCGACCCGGCCGCCCCGGTCGGCGGCGAGGAGGACTTCGTCACCCTGGAGGAGATCGGCACCCCGCGCGACTTCGCCGCCGAGGGCTTCGAGCCCCGCGACCACGTCGAGCTCGGCCAGCTGCTGGGCGCGATCGACACCGAGCGCGGCGCCAAGGTCGCCGGTGCCCGCTCCTACTACCTGACCGGTCCCGGCGCGCTGCTGGAGCTCGCCCTGGTCAACATGGCGATCGCCCAGGCCACCGCGGCCGGCTTCATCCCGATGATCACCCCGGCCCTGGTCCGCCCGGCCGCCATGGACGGCACCGGCTTCCTCGGCCAGGCCGCCGAGAACGTGTACCACCTCCCCGAGGAGGACAAGTACCTGGTCGGCACCAGCGAGGTCCCGCTGGCGGCGTACCACATGGACGAGATCATCGAGGCCGACAAGCTGCCGCTGCGCTACGCCGGCTACTCGTCCTGCTTCCGCCGTGAGGCGGGCACCTACGGCAAGGACACCCGCGGCATCATCCGCGTCCACCAGTTCGAGAAGGTGGAGATGTTCGTCTTCACCACGCCCGAGGACGCGGAGAACGAGCACCGTCGCCTGCTCCAGTGGGAGAAGGACTTCCTCAACGCGCTGGAGCTGCCGTACCGGGTGATCGACGTCGCCTCCGGTGACCTCGGCTCCTCGGCCGTGCGCAAGTTCGACATCGAGGCCTGGATCCCGACCCAGGGCAAGTACCGCGAGGTCACCTCGACCTCCAACACCACCGAGTACCAGGCCCGCCGGCTGTCGATCCGGATGCGCGAGGAGGGCAAGACCCGCCCGCTCGCCACCCTGAACGGCACCCTGGTCGCCGTCCCGCGCACCATCGTGGCGATCCTGGAGAACCACCAGCAGGCCGACGGCTCGGTCGTCCTGCCCGAGGCGCTGCGTCCGTACCTCGGCGGGCGGACCGTCCTCGAGCCGGTCAAGTGACCTCGACCGCACACCCGATCGGTGGCGACCTGCCCTACCGGCTGGTCGCCACCGACCTCGACGGCACGCTGCTGACCAGCGCGGAGGCCGTCTCGGAGCGCACCCGCGCCGCCCTGGCCGCGGCCACCGGCGCGGGCGCGCTGCACATCGTCGTGACCGGCCGCTCGGCCGTCTGGGCCCGCCCGGTCTTCGACGAGATCGGCTACACCGGGATAGCGGTCTGCGGCCAGGGCGCCCAGGTCTACGACGCCGGCGCGCACAAGCTGCTCACCTCGCTCACCCTGGACCGCCGGCTCGCCGCCGTCGCCCTGGAGAAGATCGAGGCCGAGACCGGCCGGCTGGCCATCGCCGCCAACCAGGACGGCCTGGACGGCCAGGTGCTGGCCGGCCCCGGCTACGAGCTGCTGATCGGCTCCGACCTCCCGGTCGTCCGGGTCGAGCGCGGCGAACTGCTCGCCTCCCCGGTCAGCAAGCTCTACATCCAGCACCCCGGTCTGACCGACGACGCCCTCGCCGAGGCCGCCCGGCGCGCCGCCGGCGACCTGGTCGGCGTGGTGATGGCCGGCGCGGGCGTGGTCGAGCTGCTGCCGCTGGGCCTGTCCAAGGCCACCGGCCTGGCCGTCGCGGCCCGCCGGCTGGGCGTGCGCGCCGCCGACACCATCGCCTTCGGCGACATGCCCAACGACGTGCCGATGTTCGGCTGGGCCGCGCACGGCGTGGCCATGGCCAACGCCCACGAGGAGTTGCTCGCCGTCGCCGACGAGGTCACCGCGGGCAATGACGAGGACGGCGTCGCCGTCGTCCTGGAACGCCTCTACCCGGAACGCTGAGCATCGGGGGCCCGCGGTGATCGCCAGCACGCCGGTGGCCCGGTGGACGTGGAGCGGGGCCGTCGACGCCCCCGGCCCGCTCGACTCCGACCTGCTCGACTCCGACCTGCTCGCCCGCTGTCTGCGGGACCTGCGGACCGGCTGGACGGCGCTGTCCGGGCAGCGGCTCGCGGTCGGTGAGCCCGACGTCCGGCTCACCCTCGGCGACACCGGCAGGCCGAACGCCCAGCTGTACCGGGGCGCCCTCACCAGGCAGTTGCCGCCCGGCCCGTACGGCTCGGCGGACGCCTGGTGCACCGTGCCGGGGCTGCTCGACGGCGGGCCCGGCCGGCTCGACGGGGCCGCGCCCGCGGCGGGGCTGTTCCGGCTGTCCGCCGGCGCGGACAGCCGCTCCGCCCGGGTGGAGCTGGTGACGTACTCCGACGCCTGGCTGCCCTTCGACCTGCGGGGCCGGGCGCAGCCCGCCGTGCACGCTGCGAACGCGCCCCGGCTGGCGGCCGTGCTGGCCGGACTGGCCGAGGCGCTCGGCCGGGAGACCGCCCCCGAGGAGCCGACCTCCTTCGGCACCCCCACCACGACCGGCGTGCTCCCTCGCCAGGAGCCGGACGGCAGCCCGTCCGACACCTGGTCCCGCTTCGAACTGGCGGGCCGGTACCGGGAGTTCGTCCACGCGCCCGGCCACGGCCGGATCGGCTACCGGCGCACCACCGCGACCCCGGTGCGCTACCTGCCGGTCTCCGACGGGCACGGGCCGCTCGGGTACCTGTGGGCCTGCGACAGCGAGCACGCGGCGAGCTTCGAACCGCTCGACCTGGCGGTGCTCGACCACCCGGAGCGCTACCGGACGGCCCGTGAGTGGCTGGCCCGGCTGCACACCGCCCACGACCTCGGCCTCACGCCCGGCGAGGCGCTGGCCGAGCTGACCGGACGGCCACCGGGCGAGGCCCACGGGCCGGTCGAGCTCCAGGTGCTGCGGGAGCCGGGCCAGCGGGACTGACCGGTCGAGCGGAGCCGGTCGAGTGGAGCCGGTCGAGTGGAGCCGGTCGAGTGGAGCCGGTCGAGTGGAGCCGGTCGACTGGTGCCTGCGCGGTCGCGAGCCGGCCGGCCGGGCGTGAGCGTCGCCGGTCAGGTCACCGGTCAGGTCACCGGTCAGCTCACCGCGCCCGGGGTGCCACCACGGCGGAGTCGGGCGCACCGCGGGCGGCCGGCCTGCGGGCGACTCCGTCCGCGAGCAGCAGCAAGGCGGCGGTCACCAGCGCGGCCATGTGTTCGTAACCCGCCAACTCCGGGTCCACCACCGTGATCGCGGACGTCACCAGCACCACGCCCAGCGCGGTCCAGCGCGCCCCGAACCGCCAGGCGACCAGCAGGCCCAGACCGACCACGGCCGCCGACGGCCCGGTGTCCCGGACCTGGGCGAACACGGCGGGCAGGTGGAGCAGGTGGCCGGGCGGCCGGGACACCCCGAAGCGCGCGTAGCAGGTGCCCACCAGCGAGCAGGTGTACCCGACGGCGACCGTGCGCCACGGGCCGAGGGTCAGCTCGGCGATCGCGAAGACCACGAACACCTGGGCCAGCGCCCCCCAGACCGGCAGGCCCAGGGCCGGCACGAATATCGAGACCGGGAAGCGCAGCAGCGCGACGTCCCACGGCTCGCTGGCCCGGACCACGCCTATCCGGGAGACCAGGGCCGCCCCGCTCGGGAACTGGTCGACCGCGGCGAACAGCAGCACCAGGCAGCTGGAGACCACGGTGAGGGTCAGTGCGGCGGCGCCCCTGGCCCTCAGTCGGGCGCGCGCTCGGCGGTGGAGCAGGCCCCACTCGCTCTCGACCGCGCGCCGGATGCCGGGACGGTTCACGACGCTCCTCCAGTCCCGATCAGGCGTCGATGGTGGCCGCACACCGGTCCGCGGCACCGGCGCGCGGCCGACCGTCGGAGCCCGGGGTGCACGGCCGCAGCAGCGCGAAGTAGGACAGGGCCGGTCCGGACTGCCGGATGACGTGCAGGCCGACGGCGTTGGCGTGCCGGGCCAGGGTCGCCGGGCGGATCTGGTGGCGGTCGAAGAACTCGCCGACGACCAGGCGGCCGGTCGGCTTGAGGACGCGGCGCAGCTCGCTCAGGGCGGCGGGGACGTCCGGGATCTCGCCCAGCGCGGTGACCAGGTAGGCGGCGTCGAACGTGGCGTCGTCGAAGGGGAGTTCGCGCGCGTCGGCCAGGGTGGGGACGATGGTGCCGAGGCCTGATCCGGCGGCCCGGCGCATCACGTGGTCGAGCATCTCCTGCTGGATGTCGACGATGTCCAGCCGGCCGTCGGCGCCGAGCCGGGGCGCCACCTGGAGCGACTGCAGCCCGGTGCCGGGACCGATCTCCAGCATCCGCTCACCCGGCAGCGGCTGGAGCTGCTCGGCCAGCCGCTCCCAGGACAGGAACGGCAGTGGCAGGTCGAGCAGTCGGTGCTGCGCGTAGGGGTACGGCGCGGAGTCGGTCACCCACCAGGCAGTGGCCGCGGCCGCGACCGAGGCGCCCGCGAGGGCCCAGATGCCGGGCTTGCCGAACGGGGCGCGCAGGGTTGGGGAGGGTTGGCGCATGGTTCTTCTCCAACGTTGGTCGTCGGCGTGGGGCGGTGGTGCCCGCTCAGTGGATGTGGCCGCCGCCGTTGGGGGCGGCCGCGGTGAGGAAGGCCGACGCGCCGTCCGCTCCTCGTTCCCGGGAAGGCCGGTGGCCTTCGCCGGTGGTTCGCGGCGGCGCTGCGGGGGCCGCGCACCCGCGCGACCCCGCACCGACCATCTGCCGTCCAGCCAACAGCAGTTGGGCCGGGCCGGACACGTGGCCAGCCCACCGGACCGGGGTAGGGATAACCCACCTGTCGGTCCCGGCCGTCGTGGTCGGGCGGGGTGGTGGTGCCGGCGGTGTCGGCCGGGGCGGTAGCGGGCCGCGGCTGCGCGGCGGCGCCGGCCCGGATGCGACGGCGGCGCGACGAGGCGCCGGGCAGCACCTTCCGGAAGGCAGCCACCGCCGCCGACCGCCAGGTCGGGCCCGGTCGGGTCAGGTCAGGTCAGGTCAGGTCGGGTCAGGTCAGGTCGGGTCAGGTCGGGTCGGGTCAGGTCGGGTCAGGTCGGGTCAGGTCTCGGCAAGCTCGGCTACCCGTTCGAGCTGCTCACCCGGACGATGAACCGCCCCGCACCGGCGGTGGCTCCTCGCTCTGCACGGGCGTGCTCAGTGGACCGTGATGCCGCCGCGCGTGGTCTTCACCACCACGCTGCGCGGCGCGTCCACGGCGGTGTTCGGCAGCGAGACGCTCGGCGACGACCAGGAGCTCTGCGCGTCGACGTGGTAGGTGGCGTCGTGAGGCACCTTGAGGTCGACCCCGCCGTAGCCCGTGGTGACCTTCAGGGAGGCGGGTGCCGCCGTGAAGGAGGCGCTGACCGCGCCGTCGGTGGTGATCACCTCGGCGTTCGGGGCGCTGCTGTCGGCGAGGGTCACCGCGCCGTACGTGCTCCGCACGGTCAGCGGGCCGGACGACTGGTCCACCTCGACCCCGCCCAGCCCGGTGGTCAGATCCAGTCGGCCGGTCAGGCCCTTCGCCTGGATCCCGGCGTCCCCGGTGCTCACCTGCGCGGCCAGGCCGGCCGGAACCGTGATCCGCAGGTGCCCCGAGCAGTCGCCGGAGCAGCCGGCGGTGACCGTGACGTCCGGCCCGGACCTGGCGACGGAGACCTGCGGGACACGGCCCGTGTAGCTGCCGTCCATGGCCACCGTGACCTGCGAGGAGCCGTCCTGATCCAGCGTCACACCGAGTCCGTCGGTCCGGACCGTCACCTGGCGGGCGCCCGCCGCGTCCTGCTGCCAGTTGCCGCTGTACCGGTGCTGCACCGGAAGCAGGGCGACCACACCCCAACTGGCCACGGCGACGACCGCGACGAGGACGGCCAGCCCCATGAGGAAGCATCCGCGGCGCATCTTCGGTGTGGTACTGATCTCAAGCTCCCAGGTAGCGCAGCACGGCGAGCACGCGACGGTGGTCTCCCGCCTCCTGCTGCAGATCGAACTTCACGAAGATGCTGCGGATGTACTTCTCCACCGCCGCCGTGCCGATCACCAGATCGGCCGCGATCCCGGCGTTGGAACGGCCCCCCGCCATGGCCGTGAGGACCTCCCGCTCGCGCGGCGTCAGGGTGGACAGCGGATCCCGCTGCCGGCTGCCGGCCAGCAGCTGCTTGACCACCTCCGGGTCGAGGACGGTCTCACCCGCGGCGACCCGGCGCAGCGCGTCCACGAACTCCTCGGCGTCCGACACCCGGTCCTTGAGCAGGTAACCGACCCCGTTGTCATTGGAGTTGACCAGGTCGATGGCGTAGCGCTCCTCGACGTAGTTGGAGAGCACCAGGACGCCGGTCTCCGGCCAGCGGGCGCGTACCGCCAGTGCGGCGCGCAGGCCCTCGTCCAGGAAGGTGGGCGGCATCCGGACGTCCGTCACACAGGCGTCCGGCCGGTGTTCGGCCACCGCGCGCAGGAGTTGCTCCCCGTCGCGGACCGCGGCGACCACCTCGATCCCCTGCTCGCTGAGCAGCAGTTCGATGCCCTGGCGCAGCAGCGCGGAGTCCTCGGCCAGTACTACCCGCACGGCAATTCCACCTCGATCACGGTCGGTCCACCCACCGGACTGCTGATCCGGAACCGCCCGTCCACCCCGGACACCCGGTCCGCCAGACCGGTCAGACCCGTACCGGCCGCGAGGTCGGCTCCGCCACGTCCGTCATCGCCAACCGTAACGTCCAATCGGGCGCCCTCCCGCCGGATCTCCACCCAGGCGCGGGTCGCATGAGCGTGTTTGGCCACATTGGTGAGCGCCTCGGTCACCGTGAAGTAGGCGACCGCCTCGATGGCGGAGGAGGGGCGCGGCTCCACCAGGACGTCGAGGCGCACGGGCACCGGAGCCAGCGCGGCGACGGCGGAGAGCGACGCCTCCAGGCCGCGGTCGGTCAGCACCGGCGGGTGCAGGCCGCGGGCCAGGTTGCGCAACTCGGCGATGGTGCTGAGGGTTTCCCGCCGGACGTCCTCGACCAGCTCGTTGGTCTCGTGGTCACCGGACTTCTTCAACCGCGAGCTGGCCCGGCCCAGGGTGATCGACATCGCCACCAGGCGTTGCTGGGCACCGTCGTGCAGGTCCCGCTCGATCCGTTTGCGCTCCGCCTCGGCGGCGTCCACCACCCGGGCTCGACTTTCCGTCAGCTCGGTCACCCGCTGCTCCAGTTCCATGCCGCGGGGCCGGGAGAGCAGTGCGACGGCCAGCGCGGTGTCCAGCGCCAGCAGGAGTCTGACCATCAGCGGGGAGAGGACCGCGCCGACCAGCAGCGCCACAGCCGCGACCAGCAGCGCCCGGGGCAGGGAATCCACCACGAACGGCCCGAGCTGGGCCTGGCCGCCGGGCAGGCCCCGGTAGTAGGCCGGAAGCAGCACCATGGTCAGCGGCACGGCCCAGGTCAGCGCCACCCCGACCACGGTCACCACCGCCACCGGCATCATCAGTACGAAGTAGCCGATCAGCCGCCAGGTGCAGAGGTTGTGGACGAGCGACTGCAGCGACTTGGCCAGCCGCCACGAACAGACCGGCACCGGCAGCTCGTCGAGCTCCAGCCCGCAGGTCACGGCGAACCGGGCGCGCTCGACGGCGGCCAGCCGGAACAGCGCCCACCCCGCCGCCACCGTGAGCGGCAGACCCACCAGGCCGGCCGGCGCCAGGCAGACGGCGGCGACCATCACGACCAGTACGACCAGTCCCGCCAGCGCCACCAGACCGTCGAGTACCAGGTGGATCGACGCCCACCACAGGACGGGGGAGGCCAGCGCACGCAGCGGATTGCCCGGCACCACCTCGCGGGGTGGCCGGGCGTCCGTCCAGGCTCTGCCGGTGGCACGGCCGACGATGTTCTCGGTCAACTGCTTCGGACCCGCTCTCGTGGGCGGTGCGGGCGGCGACCAGTTCACCGTCCGCACCTCGATTCGACAAGGGGACGGTACCCAACCCGACGACCCGTCGACAGCGAGGAGAGCCCACCAGCGGGGGTAGGGTTTACCCCCCGTCCGGCCGGTGGGTTCACGCTGCCGACCCGGCGCCGCCCGGTGCGACATCGTGGGGACATGACCGATCGACACTCGAACGCCGCCGGCCGCCCCTGCCCGGCCGGCGGGACCGACGACATCGAGCAGTTCCTCGTGCGCCACGGGGACACCATCGACGACCGGGTCGCCGAGATCGTCGAAGAGGTCCTCGGTGAGCAGCTGAGGCGGTCCCGGCGCGACGTCGTGCCGCCGGTCACCGTCGCGCTGCTGGCGGCCGCGGCCGTCTCGCCGGCACTCATGTGGTGGAGCCCGTGGACCGTCCCCCTGGTGTGGGCCGTCACCTCGGTCATCTGCGTCTCGCTGTCATGGACCGCCCCGACCCTGCGCCGCTCGTAACGGGCCCAGGGCCCCGCCCCGTCCCGCCCCGCCCTGCCCCGGTCGAGGGGTGCCCCCGCGGTCGACCGGCCGCGATGCGGTGGCGGCCACCGTGGGTTCATCCCCAGTTGTAGGATGACCGGGCAAGCGGTTGTAGGATGACCGACGACCGATGAGTGGTGTGCGAAGGGAGGCCCGGTATGAGCAGCGGCGGCAACGGCCTGCAGGCGGCCGGGCGGCGTTCCCTGGTGGACACCGCGATCGACCGGCTGCGCGAGCAGCTGGCCGACGGGGCCTGGCCGGTGGGCTCGCAGATCCCCACCGAGCACGAGCTGGCCGAACAGCTGCAGGTCGGGCGGAACACCGTACGGGAGGCGATCCGGGTGCTGGCGCACGCCGGAATGCTGGTCTCCCGGCAGGGCGAGGGCACCTTCGTACGGTCCACCAGCGACCCTGCGGCGGTACTGCGCGGCGTCCAGCGCTCGGGCATCCGGGACGTCCTGGAGGTCCGGGCGGCGCTGGAGACCGAGGGCGCCCGACTGGCCGCTCTGCGGCACACCCCCGAGGACATCCGGCGGATGCGGGCCGCACTGGCCCGGGAGGCCGAGGTCTTCGCCCGGCACCCCGAGCGGGCCAGCCGCGAGGCCACCGTCGAGCACGACCTTGAGTTCCACACCGCCGTCGTCGAGGCCGCGCACAACCCGGCCCTGGCCGAGGTGTACCGCTACTTCGGCGCCTCCGTGCGCGAGGCGATGACCTCCGCGTTCGGCGACCACGAGATGCCCGAGGCGGTCGTGGCCACCCACGAGGCACTGGTCGACGCGATCGAGAGCGGCGACCCGGACCGCGCCGAGACGGCGTGCCGCGCGCTGCTCGCCGAGCCGACCGCGGCCGTCGAGCAGCTGCTCGCGGCCATCGCGGCCCGGAAATAGGACGGCGCGAGCCCCCTTCCGTCCTCCCCGCGGCCGGTGGAGGCCTCCCTCCGCCGTGCCCGCACCACTCCTGATCCACGGAAAGAACAGCACACCCATGGCCGTCACCCGTGCCCAGCAGCCGGTTGTCACCGCTCCCGCCCCGCTCCCCGTCCGCGCCCGGCTGGCCCACCCCGCCCTGCTGCTGACCGGCATCCTGCTGGTCGCGCTGAACATGCGCGCCTGCCTGGCCGCCGTCTCCCCGATGGTCGCCGAGATCCAGCGGACGTTCGGGCTGTCCGCCACCGCGAGCGGGCTGATCACCACCGTCCCGGTGCTGTTCCAGGGCGTCGGCGCCCCGCTCGCCCCCCGGCTGACCCGCCGGTTCGGCGCCGAGCGGGTCGTGCTGGGCGCGGTGCTGGTGCTGGGCGCGGGCGTGCTGCTGCGGGTGCTGCCCTCGGTGTTCGCGTTGTACGCGGGCTGCGTGGTGATCGGCGTGGCCATCGCGGTGCTGAACGTGTCGATGCCGGGCCTGGTCAAGCGGGAGTTCCCGGACCGCGCGGCCACCATGACCGGCGTCTACTCGACCACCATGCTGGTCGGCGCGACCCTCGCGGCCGGCACCTCCGTCCCGCTGGAGCACGCGCTCGGCGGCGGCTGGCGGGCCTCGCTCGGCGCCTGGTCGCTGCTCGCGCTGGTCGCCGCGGTGGCCTGGCTACCGCAGGTGCTGCGCTCCCGGCAGGAGCAGGCGGCGGTCGCCACCGCGACCCGGCCCGCCAAGCCGATCGAGGGCCTCTGGAAGTCCCCGCTGGCCTGGCAGATCAGCCTGTTCATGGGCATCTCGTCGCTGCTCGTCTACACCCTGGTCGCCTGGATGCCGACCATCCTGGCCGACCACGGCATGGACCGCGGCCAGGCCGGCCTGGTCTTCGCCTTCTCCAACCTGGTCCAGGTGGCCGGCGCCTTCCTGGTGCCGCTGATGGCCGGCCGGATGACCAGCCAGCGCGCCCTGGCGGTCACCATGGCCGCCCTGAACGGGCTCGGCATCGCGATGCTGCTGGTCGCGCCGGTCTCCGGCGCCTGGGCGACGGCGGCCGTCCTCGGTGTGGCCCAGGGCGGTTCGCTGGGCCTCGGCCTGGCCTTCATCGTGCTGCGCACCGGCACCGCGGCCGGCGCCGCCCAGCTGGGCGGCATGTCCCAGGCGATCGGCTACCTGGTCGCGGCGGCCGGCCCGGTCGGCGCCGGTGCGCTGCACCAGCTCACCGGCGGCTGGGACGCCACCCTGGTGCTGATGCTGGTGCTGGTCCTGGTGGTCGGCGCGGCCGGCTTCGGGGCCGGACGGAACCGGACCCTGTAGGGCCCGGGGTCACCCGTCGGAGGGTGAGGGCCAGGCCCTACTCGAAGGCGAAGCCGAGGCCCTACTCGTCGGCGGCGAGGGTCAGCCCGGCGAGCTTCACCGAGGCCAGCACCGTGGCCCCGACGGCGACCACCAGCAGCAGCGGGACGGCCACCCCGAGGGAGACGTCGGCGCCGATCGCGGAGTCCCCGGCCACCGCCTCGGCGACCGCCCGTCCCCACTGCTGGATGCTCAGCGTCCGGGCGCCCTCGACGAAGTTTCCGATCAGCGACTCCCAGATCAGCGCGTACGCCAGCCCGGCCACCACCGCGTGCCGGGTGACCACGCCGAGCAGCAGGAACAGCGCGCTGTACGCGGCCCCGGCGACCAGTACGGCGACGGTGTAGCCGAGCGCCACGCCGTCCTCGGTGCCGTACAGCAGCAGCCCGGCGAGCAGCGTCGGGACGGCGGCGAACACCCAGGTGGTGCCGATCGCGACGGTCAGCTTGGTGGTGATGATCTGCCGGCGCGGCAGCGGTTTGGCGAGCAGGTAGACGATCGAGCCGTCGTCGATCTCGGTGGCGATCACGCCGGTGCCGATCACCAGGCCGAGGATCGGGACGAGGGTGCCGAGGTCCAGCTGGCCGAGGATCTTGACGGTCAGGCTGTGCGCGTCCCCGCTCGACCCGCTCGCGATGGCCGAGACGACCAGCAGCAGGGCGGGGGCCGCCAGGAGCAGGACGCCGCGGCGGCGGCCGAGCAGGCCGCGCAGGGTCAGCCTGGCGACGGTGGGGTTCATGGTCGGTCGGCCCCTTCCCGGGCAACAGTGGAGGTCATGCGGACACCAGGTAGGCGAAGACGCTCTCCAGCGACTCGTCCGCCGGGGAGACGGTGTACAGCCGGATGCCGGCCTCCCGGGCGACCCTGGGCAGCAGGGTCGTGAAGCCCTGGAAGTTCACCGCCTCGATCCGCAGTGCCCGCTCCCGGCCGTCCACCTCGATGCCGGTGGTCGAGCCGTCGGCGATCAGCGCGGCGGCGAGCCGGCGGTCGTCGCTGGAGCGGACCAGGTAGCGGTGCGGGCGGTCGGTCATCAGCCGCCGGATCCGCCGGAAGTCGCCCGAGGCGGCGTGCCGTCCGGCCACCACCACCTCGATGTGCCGGGCCAGTTGCTCGACCTCCTCCAGGATGTGGGAGGAGAACAGCACCGTCCGGCCGTCCGCGCCGAAGCGGCGCAGCAACTCCATCAGCTGCAGCCGCTGGCGCGGGTCCATGCCGTTGAAGGGCTCGTCCAGCAGCAGCACGGCCGGGTCGTGGACCAGCGCCGAGGCCATCTTGACCCGCTGCTTCATGCCCTTGGAGTACGTCCCGGTGCGGCGGTCCTTGGCGTGGGCCATCTCGACCAGGTCCAGGGCCCGCCGGGCAGCGGCGCCGGGCTGGGGCAGGCCGTGGAGTTCGGCGTTGGCGAGGACGAACTCCCAGCCGGTCAGGTAGTCGTACATCGACTCCCGCTCGGGGACCAGGCCGATCTGCCGGTACACCTGCTGGTTGCGCCAGATCGGCGCGCCGTCCAGGGTGACCGCGCCGCTGGACGGGGCGAGGAAGCCGCTCATCATGTGGATGAGGGTGGACTTGCCCGCGCCGTTGGGCCCCAGCAGGCCGGTGATGCCGGGGCCGATCGACATCGTGATGTCGTTGACCGCGACCACGTTCCCGAACCAGCGGGAGACCTTGTCAATGGTGATGGTGGCCATGCCGCCCTCTCAGACGTCTTGCCGGACACTGCGGTTGATCGGACGTGGTTGATCGGACGCGGTCGATCAGACGCGGCTGTAGCGGCGCAGCAGGAGCCGGTACGCCCCCGCCACCATCGCCACCGCGACCAGGGCGAACACCAGCGTGCCGAGCGCGCCCGGGGCGTGCCGGCGGTCGATGCCGTCACCGAGGTCGAACACCTCGTTGACCAGCGCCTCCACCAGGCCGTTCGGCGAGATCAGCGCCGTCCACTGGGCCGCGTCCGAGCCGCCCGGGCTCGGGCTGCTCATGCCCACCACGACCGCCGCGACCGTCGAACTCACCGCCAGGTAGCCCATGATGGCGGCCACCCCGAAGCCTCGGCGCGGGGTGCTCGCGGCGATCACCAGCGCCACCGAGGTCGGCACCAGGGCGTACAGCACGGCCGCCGCCAGGCCGTACAGGAAGTGGCCGGTGTTGTGCCCGAAGTCCATCCCGGCGAGCAGCGCACCGATGTACAGCACCAGCAACGGCGCTGCCATCAGAAGGAGTTGGGCACAGGCCATGGCGGCGAACTTGGCCCGGACGTAGTCGGCGCGGGTGATCGGGCGGGAGAAGTAGAGCGGGACGGTGTGGTACCGGAGGTCCCTCGAGAGCAGCACCGGCGCCTGGGAGGCGAGGAAGATCGACACCACCAGGCTGAGGCTGGAGAGGTAGCCGGCGTACTCGACCGGCAGTTCGTCCCGCTTCAGGTAGACCGCGGCCGCGACGAAGATCATCGCCGGGACGGTGACCACGCCCAGCAGCAGCATCGGCAGCACCTTGGACTTGCCGGAGCGGCCCAGTCCGTAGGTGGCGCGCAGGCTCTGGGTGAAGAGCGAGCGGGTCGCGTAGCCACGGCCCAGGCGCGGGCCGGTGTAGCCGCGGTAGCCGATGTCGTGGATGACGCCGGTGTCGGCGGGCCTGGTGTCAGGAGGCTGCGGCATCGTCCTTACCTCCCCTGGTGCCGTCGGTGCCGTCGGTGCCGTCCGTGTCGGCGGTGAAGAGCTCGGCGACCCGGTGCCGGCGCTGCTCCAACCGGACCAGGCCGAGGCCGAGTTCGGCGACCGTGTCGCGGATGGTGTCGTAGGTGTCCTCGCCGGCCAGCCGGACCAGCAGCAGGTGCGAGCCCTCCGCCTGGACCTCCAGCCCGCCGGCCGCGAGCCGCGCCCGGACCTCGGCGCCGGGCTCGGCGATCGCGTCCTCCGGGTGGTCGGTGACCTCGACCGCGAGGACGGCCGTCGCCTCGGTGAAGGAGGCGGTGGAGGAGGAGCGCAGCAGCTTGCCGCCGTCGATGACCACCAGGTGGTCGCAGGTGCGCTCCAGCTCGCCCAGCAGGTGGGTGGTGACCAGCACCGAGATCCCGAAGTCGGTGTGCACGCGGCGGATCAGGCCGAGCATCTCGTCCCGGCCGGCCGGGTCCAGGCCGTTGGTCGGCTCGTCCAGCAGCACCAGCTTGGGGTCGTGCACCAGCGCCTGGGCCAGCTTCACCCGCTGCTTCATGCCCGTCGAGTAGCCGCCCATCGGGCGGTAGCGCTCCTCGTACAGGCCGACGTGCCGCAGCGTGTCCGCGGTGCGCTCGCGGGCGGCGGTGGCGGGCAGCCCGGCCATCCGCGCCATGTGCACCACGAACTCGGTCGCGGAGACGTCCGGCGGCAGGCAGTCGTGCTCGGGCATGTAGCCGACCCGCTCGCGGATCTCCGAGCCCCGGGTGGCGATGTCCAGGCCGAGCACCTCGCCGCGGCCGGCGGTCGCCGGGGAGAGCCCGAGCAGGATCTTGATCAGGGTGGACTTGCCCGCCCCGTTGGCCCCGACCAGCCCGACGACCCCGGGCTGCACCTCGACGGTCAGCTGGTCGAGGGCGGTGACCCGGGGGAACCTCTTGCTGAGGCCCTCGGTCTTGATGACAGCAGTGGACACGCCCTCAACGTAACGGGCCTCTGCCACAAGGGCCATGAGCTGGAATGACGAGGCCGTCTAGTGCCCCGGTATGACACCGGGCCGGGCCACCCCTAGGGGGCCGCCCGGCCCGGTGTCACGTCCGCCGTCGGATCAGGAGCTCGGACGCTCCCACATCTCGGTGACCTTGCCGGAGGCGTCGAACGCGACCTTGTAGACGCCGCTCGAACAGGGGTAGAAGCCCTTCTGGTTCCCCGGCGTGGCGATGCACTCGTTGATGTGCTTCGCCAGGTCGGCCGCGTTGACGTCCTTCGGTGCGGCGACGACCGACTTGAGGTGGCCCTTGACGGTGGGCGCGAACTGCGCGGTCTTGTCGGGGCCCACCGCCTCGTGGGCGACGTCGTCGACGCCGCAGGCGTCCTTGGTCTCCTTGTAGACCAGGGCCGTCGCGCTGGTGCCCTTCTCGACGTTGATCCACTTCTGCCCGGCGGGCAGCGGGTCGCTGGTGCAGAAGCCCTCCGGGCCGCCGTCGGTGGGCTTGCCGCTCGGCGCGGGCTTGGCGGTGCCGGTGGCCGGAGCGGCGGTGGGCGACGCGGCGCCGGCACCGGCCGGCGCGGCGGTCGCGGTGGCGCCGCCGGCGCCCTGGTCGGACGTGTTGTCCGGGCCGCAGGCCGCGAGGCCCAGCGCGGCGGTGGCGACCAGAGCGGTGGCGAGCAGCCTCCTGGATGCAGACATGACGAAAGAACCCCCGTTTAACGCATGATCAGATGAAGGTGCGGCGGACAGACTAGCGCCTCCCGCCCACGGGACTCCTGGACGTGGACCGGGGCCTGCGCCGGCGCGGCGTCCCGGGGTTGCTGTGCGGGCATGTGTGCGGCCATGCGTGCGGCCATGCGGTGACCCTCACCGCTGTGGCACGGCTGTGACGGTCGGCGCACGAAGCCGTGGATCATCGCGGGATACAACTGGCACTGAAGGTTCACGAACGAGAGCGACATGGAACGGCAGGAACGCCCTGCCCTCCGGGGGAAACACATGCGCACCGCCTCACGCCTGATCGCCACCGCTGCTGCCGTCCTGACCGCCGGCCTCGCGCTGACCGCCTGCGACGGCCCGGGCACCGACTCGTCCTCGGCGGCGGGCTCCGCATCCTCGACGGCGGGCTCCGTGTCGTCGGCACCGGCCCCGGCCGCGTCCGGGAAGACGGCCCCGGGAGCCCGGGCCAGCGCGGATCTGCTCTACAGCGACGTGAACGGCCAGGCCTCCGCCTCCGGCCGTCACGTGTGCGCGGTGACCGGCTCCAAGGTCTCGATCATCCTGCCGAACACCACCCAGCAGACGCAGGTGGCCGTGACCGGCGGCGTCGACAACGGCACCCTCGACGTCTGCGGCGGCCTCGATGTCGACCCCTTCGCGAGCAGCCAGGGCTGACCAGGGCCGGAGGAACACCGGCGGCGCCTACGCCCACTCCCGAGGAGGAACCCGCGTACTCGGCCGCCCGGCTCCGCCCGGCGGCGCGGGGCGGAGCCGGGCTGCCGTTCAGGAGGAGAGGCGGTTCAGCGCCGCGGTGGCGATGCCTTCGACGTAGTTCGGGGCGTCGGTGGGCTGGCGGGTGAGCTCGACGACGGCGACCCTGGTGCCGCTGCGCAGGACCGCGACCCCGCCGCTGACGGTGCCGTCGCCGTTGTACGCCGGGTACCAGTGGGCGGCGCCGCCGGTGACGGTCAGGGTGTGGGCCGCGCCGTAGTACCAGTGGCCGGCGGGCTCGTCCCGGCAGTCCTCGACGAGCGCGACGAGCTGCTTCTCCCAGGTGTCGGCGGCGGTCCCGGTGGGGGCGCTCGCCGCCGACTCGATCAGTCGGCCGTCGGTGTCGAAGCTCCAGGTCACGGACGCGTACCCGGTGGCCTCGCCCTTGGTCAGGTCGCGCATCGTCTCCTCGCCGGAGCACGCGGACAGCCCCTGGCGTCCGGTCAGCGAAACGGTCGCGCCGACCGGGTTCAGGCCCTGCTGGACGTAGTCCTCGCTCTGGACGAGGGCGGCGGAGCCGAGTCCGGGCGCGGCGACCGCGGCGCGGTGCGGCGCGTTGTGCGTGGCGCCGTCGGCGGTGGCCGACTGGGTGCCGACGACGCTGACCGTGATCAGTGCGGCGGCGAAGCAGGCCGCGGCGGCGACCCGGTTGCGGCGAACGGACTTCTGCTGGACGGCCTGGTTCTCGGTCATCTGGTCCCCCTGCTGGTCGGGACGCCTGCTGCGTCCTCGTACAACCGGGGAGATGCCGCCGGAGGAACAAATGTTGGAGCCCTGACCGGCTGTTTCACAGCTGTGACAGAGCGGCCCTGACGACGCGGTCCATCGCGGCCGTCCCCAGGCAGGCATCGACCTCCAGCACCCCGTAGTGGCTGCCGCTGCGCAGCACGGCGATGCCGCCGCAGGGCTCCTTGCCCTCGGGCGCTCTGCCGGTGGTGTTGAGCGCTCCCGGGTAGAGGCCCATCCAACTCGCGGTGACGTCCGGGGCGAGTTGCAGCGTCGTGGTCTTTCCGTAGACCCAGTGCCCCGGCGATTCCTCCTGGCAGGGCACCTCCTCCAGCAGCAGACGCTCGCTGAAGTTCTGCGCCCGAGCAGGGCTCGGTGTCTCGGCGGCGACCTCGCGGGCGACCTGGTCGGCAGAGGCGACGGCCACCGTGGGGTCACCCGGATCGGTGCGGGTGGTGGTCATCAGTCCGCGGAAGTGGGCACCGGGCCCGCCCAGGGTCTGGCTGAGGGTCTTCTCGCCGGTGCAGGCCGCGTTGGCGTAGACCCCGTCGCCGTACCGGTCGGTGACGTGGATCCGCCCGATGCTGACGTCCGGGCCGAACGCCGCCGGTCCCAGCAGGTTCGCGGTCGTCACCGGCCCGGTCGCGCCGGTCGGCGAGGCGGAGGCGGAGAGGGAACCGGAGGACGCGGGCGCAGACCTCGGGACGGCCCCGCCGGGTGGCGGTGGCAGGACGAACCGGCCGGTCGCCAGTCCGAGCGCGGCGGCCGCCACCAGGGCGGCGACGGCGTACCGGGGTCGGACGACGGCGTGGCCGCCGCCCGCAGCGGGACCGCCGTTCACAGATCGGCGACCAGACGCTCGCGCATGAAGCGGCGAGCCTGGTGGATCCGGTCCCTGACCGTGCCCAACGGGATGCCCAGTTGCTCGGCGGCCTGGGCGTAGGTCAGGTCGCCCAGGTCGCGCAGCACGAAGGACTCCACCAGGGTGGGGTGCTGCTGCTCCAGCGCGGCCAGCGCCTCCATCACGTCGAGCCTGGTCCCGGCGATGACGCTGGTGGTGCGCGGGTCGACGGACTCGGGGAGGTCGGCGTGGCTGTCCTCGGCGCGCCGGCGCATCGAGCGGTAGGTGGACCGGGCGGCGTTCGAGGCGATCACCGTCACCCAGCCCAGGAAGGAGCCGCGGCCGCCGTACCCGCCCAGGTGCGTGCTGATGGACAGCAGCGCGTCCTGCGCGGCCTCCTCCGCGTCGGCGTGGTGGGGCAGGAAGCGCGAGCAGCGGCGCAGCACCACCGGCCGCAACTTCGCCAGCAGGTACTCCATCGACCCCGGGTCCCCCGCCTGGGCAGCCGCCACGAGCCGCTCCAGCTCGCCTTCCTCCAACACCCGGATCCCCCCGTTCGTCCCGCCCCGAGTACGGGTGTTCCACGCTCCCCCCGACTCCGGCAGAATGCTCCCACATGCGCAAGCTCGGCCGTTACCTCCTCCTGGAGCGGCTCGGAGCCGGCTCCTTCGCCACGGTCTGGAAGGCCTACGATCCGGAGCTCGACACCGAGGTCGCGGTGAAGGTGCTGGCCGAGAACTGGGCCGCCAACGCCGATGTGCGCGAGCGGTTCCTGGCGGAGGCGAGGCTGCTGCGCCGGATCGCCAGCCCGCGGGTGGTCCGGGTGCACGACGTCGGGGTGCAGGAGGAGCGGCCCTACTTCGTCATGGACTACGTACGTGGCGGCACCCTGGCGGACCGGGTCGGGCGGTGCGACCCGCAGGAGGCGCTGCGGCTGGCCGCGGAGGCGGGCTACGCGGTCCAGGTCCTGCACGAGGCGGGCGTGGTGCACCGCGACGTCAAACCGTCCAACCTGCTGCTCGCCGACGGCCCTGCACCGGCCGAGGTGCTGGTGGCGGATCTGGGCAGCGCGAAGCAACTGGCCGACGCGTCCGGGCTGACGGTGACCACGGGCACGCCCGCGTACATGGCACCGGAACAGGCCTTCCAGACCGGCGGGTTGGACGGGCGGGCCGACGTGTACGCGCTGGCCGTCGTGGCCTACGAGCTGCTGACCGGGCAGAAGCCGTTCGGCCCGGGCGGACGCGCCACAGCCCTGATGACCGACCAGCCGACCGCCTCGACGCTGCCGGCGCTCCCAGCCGCAACGGAGCTCCCACCGAACGTCGTCCTGCTGCTACGGGCCGCGATGTCCGTCGAACCGGCAGACCGACCGCCGACCGCCCAGGCCTTCGCGGACGCGCTGCTGGCTCCGGTTCCGCAGTCCCAGCCCCTCGAAGGCCCGCGGTGGCTGACCCCGCGCGCGGTCTGTCTTGCGTCGGGCGCGGTGTTCACGGCGACGGCCCTGCTGAGCTGGCTGCGGCGTTGAATCCGCGTCGACGATGACGACGGCCCCCCATGCCGTGGAACACCTGGAGCATCGCCAGCACGCCGCGGTCCTGCGTGATCCACGAGGACAATCCTTGCGAGTCCAACACGACCGTCTCGAAGCGTTCGGTCACGCCGCACTCGCCGAACCCGCCGACCCGGCGGACCCGCCTCCGGGAGGGCTTGGACAGCGCCTCGTTATCGAGAACGAGGGTGCCGTTCACGCGGCATCCTCCGGAGCGGCCCCTTCGCGATGGGCGGCGTGGTGTGCACGAATACGCTCTGCTCCGGCTGCGACCTCGGCCGGGTCGATCGGGCCGCGAAGGGGATCCGGACCGGGGCGGCCGGTCCTCGGTACGGCTGACCGATCGGGAGGGGCGGCACCTGCACACGCCGAAGGGCCGTCATCCTTTCGGTGCCGGGCGTCCCGGGCGCCACGACCGCCGCGCACGAACCGGGCGAGCGGGGCCGAGGGGCCCCGCTCACTCTCTGCTACGTCAACCTTGTCACTTGGGGGTGAAGACGAGCACGCGGTCCATGAGGAGTGAGGAGAAGGCGGGGCGGGTGAGGGTCTCGGGCTGCATGTACGCGCGGGCACCGATGCGGATCGCGCTCAGGTCGACGGGCCGGTCCCCGCCGTACTGCGCGCAGAAGTTGGTACTGACGGGCGGGAGCGTGGTCACGTGCGGTCCGGAGGGGCCGCTGTCACCGGCGCGGGTGAAGGACCAGGCGTAGAGCTTGTCCGCGTCCGGCTGGTCGTCGATGAAGTCGCGCGCACTGCCCTGGAGATCGACGTTGTTCTCTGCCGTGACGGCCACGGCCGCGTGGGTGTCGGCGTTGACCGTGACGCTGGAGTAGCTTGCCTGCCCGGTGGCCACGTGGTTCGCGCCGTAGGCGACCGCGAAGGAACCGTCTGGCAGCGAGAACTCGTTGGTGATCGGATCGTCGGCGTCGTTGGACAGGCCGTCCACCCCCGCGGTCGGGGGGTTCGTGATCAGGTTGGCCTGCAGCCCCGGATTGGACTCCTCGACGCCGCGCTCGACGACCTCGTCGTGCACGTCGAAGCCAGGGTGGGCGTCGATGATCCGCTGACGCAGCGTCTGCAGGGTCGGGTTGAGGTCGAGTTCGGTGGCACCGGTCCCGGAGACGCGCAGCGGGGGGACGGGCAGCGGATCGGCGGGGTAGACCGGGTTGGTCTCGTCTCCGGAGTCGCTGTGCGGCCGGACCCGGAAGACCTGGACCGGGGGTGTGGCGCGGTAGTCGTCGAGCGCCTTCTCGAAGCCGGGCTTGGCCACGATGGTGCGCGTCCCGAGGAGGAACTGGTCGGCGTCCTGGTCGAGGCCGAGCTTGTACATGGCCGGGGGGATGGTCATGTCATTGGTCTCACCCCCGAGGCCGGAGGCGTCCAGCATGTGGTTGACCTCGTCCCTGGTCCGCGCGTTGCCGGTGATCACCAGGGCGAAGGGCCGGCTGTACGATTCCCGGCCGGTCGTCTTCACGGTCTTGTTGTTGACCGGGTCGCCTACGGAGGTCCACACGACCGGACCGGTGTGGAGGGAGCCCTTCACGTTGGTGAGGTCGAAGGAGAAGTACTCCTCCGGGGGCGGGGTCGTGCCGATCAGGACGACGGCCTCGTCCTGGCGCAGGCGCCAGGTGACCGGCGGGTTGGTGTTGGGGGCCTGGCCGGGAACCTCCGGCATGTTGGTGACGATGTAGGGCGACTGGGGGTTGGGCCACAAGCCGCTGAAGAGGGCGCCCTCGCAGTACCGGCGGTTGAGGTCGAAGACCGCCTCGCTGCCCTCCTGCGAGACGTAGCCGGACTTCGCCAGCTGGTGCTTGAAGTGATCCACCTGGTGGCCGGTACCGCCCGGGGAATGGTGTCCGTCGGTGGCGTCCAGGATCGACGAGGCCCCGTGGGGGAGAGCCGACGGGGTGGCGGCCATTGCGCCCGGTGCGACCAGGAGCATGGCGGCGGCCATGGTGAGGAGCGCGGGACAACGCCGCAGAGGAGAAGTGTCCATGGTTAATCTCTATACAGATCAATGACGCGGAACCGCTCCACACGCCGCAGTCGTGCGCTGCCCTCACCCGTCCGGAACACCCCGCCAACCCGCTGGGCGGGTCGAGACCTTCGGCCTGATCGGCCGCCGCCGCACCATCGAGCCCTACGACTCGAACAGCGGCGAACTAGGTTCGCGATCACAGTGATTGGGCGTGACCTCTGCGTTTGGGCGGTCCTTCCGCGACCAGCCCTGGTTCGGTTCCGCCCCCACGCTCACCGCCGCAACGGGCCGATGCGCCGTTCGAGTGGGCTCCTGTCCGACCTTGACGGCGTTTGCGGAAGCGGAACTTGCCCAGGCCCGCCAGCACTTGGCCTCCGCACGGCCACTGCTCTTGGATCCGCCGCTCGGAAGCATCCTGTGCCCGTTCAGCCGCATGCGCGTGCGCCGGAACGAGAGTGAACACCGATCTGCCGAAGCTCCGCCGGTCACTCCCGCGGAGGTCAGGGGAGATTTGCCAAAGGCGCAGGCGATCATCGATATGGCGGAGAAGGCGATGCCCCACATGGGTCGCTACCGAGGGTCGATGTTCGCGCCTACGGGTGGTCGGATCGGCGCGGCGCACGCCGTGCCCTGGCGAACCTCCGTCCCCGGCTACCGGCGGCGAGCTCGCTGAGGCGCTCGCCGACCACGGAGACGCCGGGACGGGGCTCCTGCGCGTAGTACCAGGGCTTGCGCCGGCGCAGCAGTTCCTCACCGTGCTCGCCCCAGGTGAATCCTGGCTTCCGCAACAGCTTCCGGAACACCGCGTCGACCGTCTCCGGGCAGGCGGCGGCCAGGCGGCGGATCGGTAGTGGCGCGATCGACTCCTCGCGCAGGTACGTGCGCAGCGCGTCCTGGTACTGCCTGCGGCCCGCGAGGGACGGGTCGGCGAAGAGGTCCCGCAGCATCCCGTAGTCGGCGTAGAAGTTGAGTCCGTCGACCTCGTCGTAGATGACACCGACCGTGTCCGAGTCCGCGAGGGCCTGCGGCAGTTCGAAGGCCGGCAGATCGATTCCCGGCAGCCGCCTGCCCCGGGCCCGGTCGGGCCGCTCGGCTACGGCGGCCTCCTGCCGGTGCCGGTAGTAGGCGTTGAGCCGCTCCTCGACCTCGGCCGGGGGAAGGACCAGTTCGTCGCTACCGCAGAACTCGACGAACGCGGCCCGGTCCTCCCGCATCGAGCGCCAACCCTGTTCGATCTTCTCGGGGTTGCGGAAGACCAGTTCGGGGCGGCTGGCGGCCAACTGGAGCGCGGACCGGGCGATTTCAGTGGCGCTGGCCTTCGGGTAGGACGACATCGCCCCGGAGACCAGCCACACCCCGTCGGCCGAGTGGACGGGCACCAGGCAGGCGAGGAGGAACCCTCCCTTGGAAACTCCACGGAAGGCCTCCCGCCCGACGTTCGAGTACGTGCGGTACTCGAGGTCGTCGACCAGGTTCAGCAGAACGACGGCATCACCGTCCTTGTGCCGGACCTCGAAGACGCCCTCGACCGGGTCACGCCAGCCGAGCACCATCGCTCGATCGGCTTCGGTCAGATCCCAGGGCTCGCATGGCTGGCGTGGTACGGACCGAGGACGAGGCGTCGTTGCGAGGCCTGATCGAGCGCAGCTCCGAACTGAATGAAGGGCGAACTCGTCTCCTACGCCCAGGGGCCGCGCTTCGACCGGTGGTTGACGCCCCTCCTCCTGGAGGCCGCCGGGCCTCGGCGGCAGTTGGAGGAAGGCGATGCGATCCGGATCACCGACGACTTCATCCTGCGGTACCGCCTGCCGGACGGCTCGACCGTGGTGGACCGGTTCGTCGCCGGGCGGCCGGGTTCGGCAGTGGGAGGTCCAGCAGCCCGATCGTCTGCCGGAATCCGCCGCGGGTGCACAGGGCGACGATCCTGCCGTCCCGCGAGAGGTCGACGCCGCGCACGGTCACCTCGACGCCCAGCACCACGGTGCTGAACGGCACCGCCAGGTTCTCCTCGACGGCGGCGAACAGAGCCGATACCTCCTCGTGCTCGTCGTAGGTGTCGACCGTCGCCTCGTCGACCAGCGCGGCGAGTTCTCGCCTGCTCAACGTGCCCATGGCGCCACGCTAACCGACCTGCCCGTGCCGACTCGCGGGCGGCCCGAGGCGCTGCCGATTTCGCGCGTATCGTCACAGCATGCGCTTGAGTACCGTGATCCTCCCCATCCACCGGTGGAGCGAGGGGCAGAAGATCTGGCGGCGGGCCGAGGAGCTCGGGTTCCACGCCGCGTACACCTACGACCACCTCTCCTGGCGGTCCTTCCGGGACGAGCCCTGGTTCGGGTCGGTGCCGACGCTGACGGCGGCGGCCTGCGCCACCGAGCGGATCCGGCTGGGGACGCTGGTGACCTCGCCGAACTTCCGGCACCCGGTGACGCTGGCGAAGGAGCTGATCACGCTGGACGACGTGTCCGGCGGGCGGGTCACGCTGGGGATCGGGGCCGGCGGGACGGGCTTCGACGCGACGGCGATGGGGCAGGAGGCGTGGTCGCCGAAGGAACGGGCGGACCGGTTCGGGGAGTTCCTGCCGCTGCTGGACGAGCTGCTGCGCACCGACGCCACGACCCGCGAGGGCACGTACTACTCGGCGGTCGAGGCGCGGAACATCCCCGGCTGCGCGCAGACCCCGCGGGTGCCGTTCTACGTGGCCGCGACCGGCCCGCGCGGGCTGCGGCTGGCGGCCGAGCACGGGCAGGGCTGGGTGACGTACGGCGACCCGAAGGGCCCGGCGGACGTGCCGGTGGAGCAGGCGCCCGCGGTGATCGCCGCGCAGATCGCGAAGCTGACGGCCGCCTGCGAGGCGCAGGGCCGGGACGCGGCCACGCTGGAGAAGGTGCTGCTCCAGGGCTCGACGGCGGAGAAGCCGCTGCAGTCGCTGGACGCCTTCGTGGACTGGGCCGGGACGTACCGGGAGTTGGGGATCACCGAGTTGGTGATCCACTGGCCGGTGCCGGACTCGATCTTCGAGAACGACCTCGCCGTGTTCGAGCGGATCGCCACCGAGGGCCTCGCCCAGCTGGGCTGAGGCCGGGCGTCACGGGTGCGGGCGGGTGCGCTGGGCGGGGAGGGCGGGGGGCTGGGCCGGGGTGCGGCGGGCGAGCTCGGCGAGGGTGTGGAAGAGGACCTCGCCGAGCAGGACCGGCTCGCGGGAGGCGACCGGTGCGCCCGGGGGCTCGTGGGCCTCGGGGGAGTCCGGGGAGGGGAGGGTCGGGGGCGGCTCGTCACGGAGCTGGCGAGTGGGCATGGCTCTTCCTGCCGACGGCGGTGACCGGGGGGGAGTCCTGCCCGGCGTGCCCGCAGCGACACCCCGGGCGGGCCCGGATCGGCCGGAAACGGCGCCCGAAGGGCCGGAAGCCGACCGTACGGTCGGGGCCGCACGCCCCGGCCGCGCCGGTGACCGGGCAGCGGCGATGGGCGAAGATGGACCGGTGACCGAACCCCGCACCGCCCCCCGCCTCATCGCCACCGACCTGGACGGCACCCTGCTGTGCTCCGGCGGCACCGTCAGCGACCGCACCGCCGCCGCGCTGGCCGCGGCCGAGGCGGCCGGCGTGCAGGTGGTGTTCGTGACCGGCCGGCCGCCGCGCTGGATGCAGCAGGTGAGCCCGCACATCGGCGGTCACGGGGTGGCGATCTGCTCCAACGGCGGCGCGATCGTGGACGTGCGGCGCAGCGAGCTGATCGAGCACTTCCCGATGGCGGCGGAGACCTCGCTGGCCGTGGTCGAGACGCTGCGGGCCAAGCTGCCCGGCACCGCGTTCGCGTTCGAGTACACGGACGGCTGGGCCCGCGAGCCCGGGTACGAGGTGCTGATGTGGGGCGACGACGAGGTCCGCGCGGTCGGCCCGGCCGAGGAGCTGCTGGCGGACGGCGGCCCGGTGCGCGGCCTGTTCAAGCTGCTGGCCAAGCACCCGGAGCTGGACCCGGACACCTTCCTCGCCGAGGCCCGTACGGCCGCCGGGCACCTGGCCGAGATCACCCGCTCCGCGCCGATCTCACTGCTGGAGATCAGCGCACCCGGCGTCACCAAGGCCAGCACGCTGGCCCGTTGGTGCGCCGAGCACGGGATCGACCGCGCCGAGGTGGTGGCCTTCGGCGACATGCCGAACGACCTGGAGATGCTGGCCTGGGCCGGCACCGCGTACGCCGTCGCCAACGCGCACCCGCAGGTGCTGGCGGCGGTGTCGCTGCACACGGTGAGCAACGAGGAGGACGGCGTCGCGGCGGTGCTGGAGGGGTTGCTTCGACTGCTCTAGCTAGAGCCGGGCCGTCCAGCGCACCCTGGTCCCCTTCCGGTACGGTCCGCTCTCGTGCCAGGCCGCGCCGCCGAGGGCCTCGGCGCGCCGGGTCAGGTTGAGCAGTCCGCTGCGCCGCCCGCCCTGCGGGATGCCGACGCCGTCGTCGGTGACGGTGAGCAGCACGCCGGGTCGGCCGCCCCGGTCCAGCGACTCGGGGTCGCCGCCGACGGGCCGGCCGCCGTCGTCCAGGCGAATGGTCGCGTCGATCTCCATGCCGACCCGGGAGGCGCGCGCGTGCCGGGCCGTGTTGGAGAGCATCTCTCTCAGTGCGGCGAGGAGTTGGCGGCCGGTGTTCTCCCCGACGAGGCTCTCGACCGGCCCGACGAAGCTGACCGAGGGCTTGAAGCCGAGGGCGGCGGCGGCCTGGCTTGCCTCGCGCAGGACGCGGGTGCGCAGGGTGTCGGGGGCGTCGCCGTGGTTGTCGTGCTGGAGGGCGTAGATGGTGGTGCGGACCTCCTGGATGGTGGCGTCCAGTTCGTCGACGGCGTTGCCGATGCCGACCTTGACCTCGGGGACGACGGCCCGACGGGCGGCGCTCTCCAGCATCATCCCGGTGGCGAACAGCCGCTGGATGACCAGGTCGTGGAGGTCGCGGGCGATCCGGTCGCGGTCCTGGAAGACGGCCAGCCGCTGCTGGTCGCGCTGGCCCTCGGCGAGCCGCAGGGCGAGGGCGGCCTGGGAGGCGAAGGTCTCGGCGAGCTGCTTCTCGGCGTCGGTGAACGGCAGGGCGCCGCGCGAGCGCCAGACGCAGAGCCCGCCGAGCACCCGTCCGGCGGCGACCATCGGCACGGCCATCGACGGGCCGAAGCTGCGGGCCAGCCGCATCACCACGGTGGGGTCGCCGGACATGTCGTCCAGGTGGACGCTCTCCCCCTCCAGCAGTTGGGCGGCGAAGCTGTCCCTGGGCAGCAGTTCGCCGCGGACGAACTCGGCGGCCTCGCCGGAGGCGTGGGCGACCCTCATCTGGCAGTCCCCCTCCCCCACCGTGCCGGTGGGCAGCAGGATCATGCCGAGCGCCGCGCCCGCCAACTCCCGTACCTGTTCGGCTGCGACGGTGAGCGCGCCCTCGGCCTGCTCGGTGGAGAGCAGCGCGGTGGTGACGGCGGCGGCGCCGGCGATCCAGCGTTCGCGGCGGCGCCCCTCCTCGTACAGCCGGGAGTTCTCGATGGCCACGCCGGCGGCCGCGGCGAGCGCGTGCACCACCTGTTCGTCCTCGGGGGTGAAGGCGCCGCCGCCCTGCTTCTCGGTGAGGTAGAGGTTGCCGAAGACCTCTTCGCGGACCCGGATCGGCACGCCCAGGAAGGTCCTCATCTGCGGGTGGTGCGGCGGGAACCCGGAGGAGCGCGGGTCGGCCCCGAGGTCGGTCAGCCGCAGCGGTTCGGGGCGGTCGATGAGCGCGCCGAGGATGCCGCGGCCGGCAGGCAGTTCGCCGATCTCGGCGGCGGTGCCGTCGTCGATGCCGACGTGGATGAAGTCGGCCAGGCCGTGCCCGCCGGGGGCGATCACGCCGAGCGCGGCGTACCGGGCGTCGACCAGTTCGGCGGCGCCGGTGGCGATCCGGTGCAGGGTGGCGTGCAGGTCGAGCCCGGCACCGATGGCGACCACCGCCTCCAGCAGCCGCTGCATCCGGTCGGTGACCGCGGCGGCGGACTGCAGGCGTTCCGCGACCTCGGTGACCAGGGTGTCCAGCCCGAGCGAGGCGATCTCGGGCACCCGATGGGGCGTCTGCTCGGGGGCGGCTTCGGGGAGGCCTGGCGTGGGGTCCATGGAGAAAGCCTAGTTTGTACGGTTTTCAGCCGAAGGAGCGATGCCGCCATCAGGGCCCGCCCGCAGTGCCCTCCCGTAGCGCCCGCCCGTAGCACCCGGCATCAGTTCCCTCCCGTAGCGCCCGCCCGTAGCACCCGGCATCAGTTCCCTCCCGTAGCGCCCGCCCGTAGCGCCCGGCATCAGTTCCCGCCCGTAGCGCCCGGCATCAGCGCCCGGCGGGCGCCGGAACGGCGTCCGCGAGTCCGTCCGCCTCCCGCTCCCGGCGCCACAGCGCGTGCAGCCGCCCGTCCGGGTCGGCGACCAGCTCGGACCAGCGGCCCCGCTCGGCGACCCGGCCGGCGTCCAGCACCAGCACCTCGTCCACGGTGGTGTCGTCCAGCCCGGCGAGCCGGTGGGTGATCAGCACGGTGGTGCGGCCCGCCGTGGCGGCCAGCAGGTCGGCGGTGAGGGCGTCAGCGGTGGGCAGGTCGAGGTGCTCGGCGGGCTCGTCCAGGACCAGCACCGGGAAGTCGGCGAGCAGCGCCCGGGCCAGGGCGAGCCGCTGGCGCTGGCCGCCGGAGAGCCGGGCACCGTGCTCGCCGACCATCGTGTCCAGGCCCTCGGGCAGGGTGTCCGTCCAGTCCAGCAGGCGGGCGGCGGCGAGGGCGGCGCGCAGGCCGTCCTCGTCGGCGTCGGGGCGGGCGAGGCGCAGGTTCTCCCGCAGCGAGCTGTCGAAGACGTGGGCGTCCTGGGCGCAGAGGCCGATCACCCGGCGGACGTCCTCGCCCGCCAGCGCCCGGCTGTCCACAGCCTGTGGACGACCGGCGGCGAAGATGACGGACCCCGCGCCGGGCTCCAGGAAGCGCAGCAGCGCCTGGGCGAGGGTGGTCTTGCCGGAGCCGGAGGGGCCGACCACGGCGATCCGGCGGCCGGGCGCGAGGTCGAGGTCGACCCCGCCGAGCGCGTCCGCGGCCTGCCCGGGGTGCCGTACGGTCAGCCCGCGCACCGCGACGGGCAGCGGCTGCGCGGGCAGCCCGGCCGGCTCGGCGGGCTCCGCCACCGGGGCGGGGGCGGTCAGCACCTCGTCCAGCCGGGCCCGGGCGGCGCGGCTGCGCTGGCGGGCCTGGACGGCGAGCGGCATCCCGGTGACGGCCTCGAAGGCGGCCAGCGGGGTCAGCACCACGACGGCCAGGCAGACCGGGGCGAGCGCGCCGTCGCGCACCCCCTGGATGCCTACGGCGGCCGCGCCGGCCACGGTCAGCCCGGTGAGCAGCGCGATCAGCCCGGTGCCGAGCGCGGTGGTGGCGGCCGAGCGGGCGGCCAGGCCGGTGAGCGCGGCGTCGGCGCTGCGGACGGCGGCCAGCCGGCCGGGCAGCGCGCCGGCCACGGTGAGCTCGGCGGTGCCGCTGAGGGCGTCCACCACGGACGTGGCGAGGCGTCCCCGGGCGGGGGCCTGGCGCCGCTCGGCACCGGCCGACCAGCGGGCGGCGAGCGCGGGCACGAGCACCCCGGCGAGCAGCAGTCCGAGGCCGAGCACCAACCCGGCGGCGGGCAGGAAGACCGCCATCGCGACGGCCGAGGCGACGGAGACCACGGCGGCGACGGCGGCGGGCAGCCGCCAGCGCAGGTGGTGGTCCTGGATCGCGTCGACGTCGGCGACCAGCCGGGAGAGCAGGTCGCCGCGCCGGAAGGCGGGCAGCCCGGCCGGGGCGAGCACGGTCAGCCGGCGGTACACGGCGGCCCGCAGGGTGCCGAGGGTGCGCAGCACCGCGTCGTGGGAGACCAGCCGCTCGGCGTAGCGGAAGACGCTGCGGCCGATGCCGAAGGCCCGGACGGAGGTGACGGCCATCATCAGGTAGAGCACCGGGGGCATCTGGGAGGCCCGGGAGATGAGGTAGCCGGAGGTGGCCATCAGGGCGACGGCACTGCCGAGGGCGAGCGCGCCGAGCAGCACGGACAGGGCCAGCCGGGGGGCGGCGGGCTCGGCCTCCGGCTCCTCGGGCACGGCGGGGGCGGCGGTGGGCCGGCCGCTGTGGGCGAGCGCCGCGACCGGGCCCGGCGTGCCGGCCCCGGCGGAGGCCCCCGCCAGCCTGACCCGTTGCTCCGCGACCGCCAGCAGTGCCGGCCGGTGGGCGACCACCAGCACGGTGCGCGCCGGGTCCTCGGCGAGGGTGCGGACGGCGGCCACCACGGCCGCCTCGGAGTCTCCGTCCAGGTTGGCGGTGGGCTCGTCCAGCAGCACCAGTGGCCGGTCGTCGGCGAGCAGCACCCGGGCCAGGGCGAGCCGCTGGCGCTGGCCGGCGGAGAGCCCGGCACCGTCCTCGCCGAGTTCGGCGTCCAGGTCGGTGACGAAGTCGAGCGCGTGGGCGGCCCGGAGCGCCGTCCACAGCCGGTCGTCGGTGGCGTCCGGCCGCTGGAGCCGCAGGTTGTCGCGGATCGTCCCGGCGAACAGGTGGGGGTGCTGGGGCACCCAGGCGATCTGCCGCCGCCAGCTGTCCGGTTCGAGCTCGGCGAGGTCGTGGGTGCGCCCGTCGGCGGCGGTGATCCGCACGCTGCCCGCCTCGGGGGCGGTGAGGCCGAGCAGGACGGACAGCAGGGTGGACTTGCCGGCCCCGCTCGGGCCGGTGAGGGCGGTGCTGGAGCCGGGGCGCAGGGTGAGCGCGGCGCCGTCCAGGGCGGGCCGGGCGCGGCCGGGGTGGCGTACGGTCAGGCCCTCGGCGGTGATCACGGCGCCGGTGAGGTCGGGGGCCGGGAGCGTCCCGGCGGCGGGCAGCGGGGTCTCCAGCACCTGGAAGATCTCGTCGGCGGCGGTGAGGCCCTCGACGCTGGAGTGGTACAGCGCGCCGACCTGGCGGATCGGGACGTACACCTCGGGGGCCAGGATCAGGATCAGCAGCCCGGTCTCCAGGTCGAGGGTGCCGTCGACCAGCCGGAAGCCGACGGTGACCGCGACCAGGGCGACGGACAGGGTGGAGAGCAGCTCCAGCGCGAAGGAGGAGATGAAGGCGATCCGCAGGGTGCGCAGGGTGGCCTTGCGGTAGTCCGCGGTGATCCGGGCGATGGTGGCGGCCTGGGTGCGGGCCCGGTTGAACACCTTGAGGGTGGGCAGGCCGGCGACGACGTCCAGGAAGTGGTGGGAGAGCCGGGAGAGGGTGTTCCACTGCCGGTCCATCCGGGCCTGGGTGGCCATCCCGATCAGCACCATGAACAGCGGGATGAGCGGCAGCGTCCCGGCGATGATCGCGGCGGAGGTGAAGTCGGCGCCGACGATCCGCAGCAGCACGATCACCGGGACGACCACGGCGAGGGCGAGTTGCGGCAGGTAGCGGGCGAAGTAGTCGTCGAGGGCGTCGATGCCGCGGGTGGCGAGGGTGGTGAGTTCGCCGGTGCGCCGGCCCGCCAGGTAGGACGGGCCGAGCGCGGTGGCGTGGTCGAGCAGCCGGCGCCGCAGGGTGGACTTCACCCGGGCGACGGACCGGTGCGCGGTGAGTTCGGTGAGCCAGCCGACCAGCCCGCGTCCGACGGCGGTCAGGGCGAGCAGCACCAGCGGGGTGGTCAGTTCGCCGAGCCCGGCGCCGCGCTGGAAGGCGCGGACCACGATCTCGGCGATCAGGCTCGCCTGGGCGACCACCAGGGCCGCGCCCGCCCCGCCGAGCAGGACGGATCCGGCGAGGAAGTCCCGGGTGGTGCGGGCGTGTCCGAGGAGTCGGGGGTCGACCGGCTTCACGGCGTCAGGCCTGGTCGACGGGCGCGGCGGGCTGGTGGCCGGCAGCGGGCCCGGGGATGTGCTGCACCCCGATCCGCTTGCGGAACACCCAGTACGTCCAGCCCTGGTAGAGCAGCACCAGCGGGGTGAACACGGCGGCCACGACGGTCATCAGCTTGAGCGTGTACGGCGAGGAGGCCGCGTTGGTGACGGTCAGGCTCCAGTCCGGGTTGAGCGTGGACGGCATGACGTTCGGGAAGAGCGCCAGGAAGAGCATCGCGACCGCGGCCACGATGGTCGCCCCGGAGAGGACGAACGCCCAGCCCTCGCGGCCGAGTTGGTTGGCCACCAGGGCGCCGGCCAGGGCCAGCACCGCGACCACCAGGGCGGCCAGGCTGCGGCCGTTGCCGCTGTCCGCCTGGGTCCAGGCCAGGAAGACGAGGGCCAGGACGGCGGCGGCCAGACCGGCCTGGAGGGCGGCCCGGCGGGCCCGTTCGCGGATCTCGCCGACGGTCTTGAGCGCCGCGAACACCGCACCGTGGAAGGTGAACAGGGTGAGCGTCACCAGGCCGCCGAGCAGCGCGTACGGGTTGAGCAGGTCGGCGAGGCCGCCGACGTAGTTCTTCCGGGCGTCGATGTCCACGCCGCGGACGATGTTGGCGAAGGCCACGCCCCACAGGAAGGCCGGCAGCAGGGAGGTCCAGAAGATGGCCTCCTCCCAGTTGCGCTGCCAGCGGGCGCCGTCCCGCTTGGCCCGGTACTCGAAGGCCACGCCGCGGACGATCAGGCAGACCAGGATGACCAGCAGCGGGATGTAGAAGCCGCTGAAGAGGGTCGCGTACCAGTCCGGGAAGGCGGCGAAGGTGGCGCCGCCGGCGGTGAGCAGCCAGACCTCGTTGCCGTCCCAGACCGGGCCGATGGTGTTGATCAGCACCCGGCGCTCGGCGGTGTTCCGGGCGAGCGGCTTGGTGAGGATGCCGATCCCGAAGTCGAAGCCCTCCAGGAAGAAGTAGCCGATCCACAGGACCGCGATCAGCACGAACCAGACGTCGTGGAGTTGCATGACCCTTGGTCTCCTTTCCGTGGGTCAGTACTGGTCAGTACTGGTCAGTACGCGAAGGCGAGCGGCTTGTCGGCGTCCTCGTCCGCGGACGGGCCGCGCAGCGAGGGGTCCTTGGCCGGGGGCCGCTCGGTCACCACCGGGCCGGCCTTGGCGTACTTGACCAGCAGCCGGACCTCGACGACGGCGAGGATCGCGTACAGCGTGGTGAAGGTGGCCAGGGCGCCGATCTGGGTGCCGATGCCCACGTTCGGGGAGACGGCGCTGGCGGTGGTCATCAGGCCGAAGACGGCCCAGGGCTGGCGGCCCATCTCGGTGAAGATCCAGCCGAAGCTGTTGGCGATCAGCGGGAAGCCCATGGTGAGGATGCCGATCCGCCAGCTCCACTTGGTGAGCAGCGGGCCCATCTCCCGCTTCGGGGTGAGCATCAGCCGGGGCACCTCGGTCTCGCCGGTGCGGAAGTCGGGGTGCAGCAGGAACTTGCGGCGGGTGGTCCAGAGGCCGATCAGGGCGGCGACGAAGGAGGTCATCCCGAAGCCGATCATGAAGCGGAAGCCCCAGTAGGTCACGAAGACGCTCGGGATGTAGTCCTTGGGGTTGCCGCCGTGGGCGGCGGCCTCGGCGGCCGCGGTGTCGTTGATGCCGGGGACGGAGGAGCTGAAGTCGCTGTGGGCGAGGAAGGAGAGTATTCCGGGGACCTCCAGCTCGACCGAGTTGTGTCCCTTGCTGACATCGCCGACCGCGAAGATCGAGAACGGCGCGGGGGCCTGGGTGTCCCACAGCGCCTCGGCGGCGGCCATCTTCATCGGCTGCTGCTCGAACATGACCTTGCCGAGGGTGTCGCCGCTGAGCGCGGTGCCGGCGCCGAAGATCACCGCGATCACCAGGCCGAGCCGCAGCGAGGTGCGCATCACGGCGGTCTTCTTGGGGTCGGCGGTCTCGGGCCTGCGCTTGGCCTTCCAGAGGTGGAAGGAGGCGATGCCGACCATGAAGGCGGCGCCGGTGAGGAAGGCCGCGGTCAGGGTGTGGAAGACCACGGTCAGGGTGGTGTTCTGGAACAGCACCTTGGCGATGTCGGTGAGCTGCGCCTTGCCGGTGGCCGGGTCGATCGAGTAGCCGACCGGGTGCTGCATCCAGGAGTTGGCGGCCAGGATGAAGTAGGCGGAGAGCACGGTGCCCAGCGAGACCATCCACATGCAGGCACAGTGGATCTTCTTCGGCAGCTTGTCCCAGCCGAAGATCCACAGGCCGATGAAGGTGGACTCGAAGAAGAAGGCGATCAGCGCCTCCATCGCGAGCGGAGCCCCGAAGACGTCACCGACGAAGCGGGAGTAGTCGGACCAGTTCATGCCGAACTGGAATTCCTGCACGATTCCGGTGACGACGCCCATCGCGATGTTGATGAGGAAGAGCTTTCCCCAGAACTTGGTCGCGTGGAAGTACTTCTCCTTGTTCGTGCGCACCCAGGCGGTCTCCAGCCCGGCCACGACGGCGGCCAGGCTGATGGTGAGCGGCACGAAGAGGAAGTGGTAGACGGTGGTGACTCCGAATTGCCATCGCGCGATCGTCTCGTGAGCGATTGCCAGTTCCACGTCGCCCTCTCTCCCAACCGGCCCTTCTCAGGGCGTGTTCCGGACAAACTTCATCAATAGCCGTAGACCGTTGCACTACCGCGCAAGCTTGTCCGCTTGTGAACGTGAACACGTTCACAAGCACAGTATCCACCATCCTTACGGGGGAACCGCAGGTGGGGTGGGTTGACGTCCGTGTGCGGTGCGTCACGACGAGCGCGGGCGGTCCGCACAGTCTGCGGACCGGCCGGGGCCGGGGCAACGAACGGGCGGGCGCACGGACCGTCGCAGTTGGCCGAACCGGCGCTTGACAGCGGCACGCCCCGCTCGCGACGGCGAGCGGGGCGTGCTACCGGGGCGCCCGGCGCGGCCCTCGCTACGGACGGCCGAGGAGCTGGCCCCTCGGCTACGGACGGCCGAGGAGCTGGGCGCCCGAGGTGGAGTCGGCCCGGGCGGTAAAGAACTCGGTGAAGCCACCGACGAACTCCTCCACCGTGATCCGCCCGTCCCCGTCCACGTCCAACTGGCGGAACCCGTGCGACAGTTCGGCCGGATGCACCCGGGGGCCGCCGAACACCGCGCGGTACTCGTCGAACTCCAGGAAGCCACTGCCGTCGGCGTCCGCCGCGGCGAACACCGCCCGCAGCGCGGGCAGCAACCCCTGCTCCAGGTACGCCTCGTCCCGGTCACAGCCCGCCAGCGTCGCCGCCACGAACTCCTCCCGGCTCACCTCGCCGTTCCCGTCGGCGTCCATCCCCGCGCGCAGCTGCTCCCACCAGCCGTCGAAGGCCTCGTACACCCGCGCCTCGGCGGCCTCGTCCAACTCCAGCTGCCAGCACACGTTGTGCGCCATCGCCCGCAGGTCGTGCACGGTGATGACGCCGTCCCCGGTCTGGTCCAGCACCTCCCGGAAGAACCGGTCCACCCGGGAGCCGCGGGCGTCCCGGCGCTGCGGCCGCAGCCGGCGCGGCGGGGTCCGCCCCTCCTCCGGGGAGCGGTAGCGCATCCGCTCCGGCAGGCGCGGGACCACGGCCCCCGCACCGCGGTGCAGCACCACGGACAGCAGCGCGCCCCGGCGGGTACGGACCAGCCCGAGCCGCTCCCGCACCACCGGCGGCAGGTCCGCCACCGTCAGCTCGCGGATCGCCTTGGCGACCACCGCCCGGGTGATCCGCCAGCCGGCGTCCCCGAGGAACCACAACCGGCGGGGCCGGGGCGCCTCGCGCAGGATGTCGTCCAGCAGGTAGCGGGCCGCGTCGTTGAACTCCAGCTTCTCCCGGGCGTACCGGGCGAAGTAGGCCGGCAAGTCGGCCACGGTCTCCGGCAGTTCCTCCTCCGGCAGCTCGAAGGCGGCGATCGCCTCCCTGAACTCCCGGTACGCCGCGTCCAGTTGCACGGCGTCGTAGGCGTCCCCGCCGAGCCGCCGCATGGCGACCACGCACTCGAACAGCGTCAGCAGCACCCACACCCTGGTCGCCGCGGACCGCGCGTCGTACGGCTGCCCGTCCGGCATCGTGCCGCGGATCCGCTTGTGCGACCGGTTCAGCCGCGCCACCTCACGGTGCAGCGCGGCCGCGTCCTGGTAGAACAGCCGCTGCCGATGGTGTGCTCGATCCGCCGCCACGGATGCGCCCGGTACGTCGAGTGCTCGTGCATCCCGGCCCCCACCGCCGGATCCGCCGCCTGGATGATCAGCAGCCGCCAGGCCACCAGGGCGAGCCGCCGCTCGGAGAGGTCGCGCCTGAAGGACACGGCGGCCCGGTCAGCCACGGGGCTCGCCGGTGATCTCGGGGCCGATCACGAAGCCCTTGGCGGGACCCTCGGGGATGACGGCCTCCTTGCCGTACGGAACGCGGATCGATGATGCGTACTCCCGGCGGCCGGGGTTAGGGCTGGTCAGGACGGTCACGGTACCGCCCTCGTCGTAATCGTCGATGATCACGTAGACCGGAATGCCGGCGCGGGCGTATGCGCGACGCTTGAGGACGTGGTCGCGCTTGCGCGCCTCGGCGCCCGGCGAGACGGTCTCGACAACCATCGGCACACCCGAAGCCAGCACCCCCAAGCCCTCCGGATGCTCGATCTCATCGATGTCGTCGGACGCCACGAAGACATCCGGGATGAACACCTTCAGATCAGCAATCACGTTGCCGTCCTGCGCCGGCCCATAGCCAGTGCCGCGCAGAAAGTCGTAGAGAGCCCTACTCAGCCGCCTGTTGACAGTGAAATGACGAGCTCCGCCAGTGGGTGACAAAGTGATCGTCCCCTCGATGATCTCCGCGCGGAAGCCCTCGGGCACATCCATGGACTTCCACGCTTGCCACAGCACCTGGTCCAGGTTCACGACGGCCACCTCAGCAACTAGCGCGCTCACGAGACACCTTCTTTCCCGTCCAGTGTGATGAGCCCGTGCGAGCTCGTACAAGCGACGGCTGCACGGTCGCACACGACCGAGGGGCCGACTGGGTGAACGGGCGCGGATTCACCCGAACGGGGAGTTTGGGGCCCGGGAACGCGAGAACCGCAGGGCGGGCCGGGGAGACGGCCCGCCCTGCGGTTCGGGGTGCGGCAGGGTTCGCGGCCTCCTCCCGAGCGGGCGCGAACCGGGTGGGTCAGGAGGTGGGGCGGGCGCCCTTGCGGCGGGAGACGTAGAGGGCGGCGGCGCCGAGGCTGAGGGCGGTGGCGGAGCCGAGGGCGAGGTAGGGGGTGGCCGGGTCGGAGCCGGTCTCGGCGAGTTCGGTGGCCGAGCCAGTGGTGGCGGCGGTCGCGGCGGCGGCTGTCGCGGTGGTGGTCTTGGTGGTGGTCTTGGTGGCGACGGTCTGCTGGGCCGAAGTGGTCGGTGTCGTGGCCGACTTGTCGGTGGTCGAGGCGGTGTCCGTGACCGGGGTGACCGTGCCGGGCTCCTGGGCGCCCTGGTCGGCGGGCTTGTCGGCCGGCTTCTCGGCGGGCTTCTCGGCGGGCTTCTCCGCCGCCGCCTTGGCGTCGGCGAGGGCCTTGTCCGCGCTGTTCTTCGCCGCGAGGGCGGCGTCGACCGCCTTGTTGGCCGTGTTGATCTTCCGGAAGAGGTCGACCCTGGCGTCGTCCGCGGCCGTGCCCGCGGCGGCGGCGGCCTGCTTGGCCTGCTTCTCGGCGGCGATGGCGGCGTTGGCCCTGTCCATCGCCTTCAGCAGGTCCTGCCGGGCCTTCTCGCGCTCGGCGTCCGACGCCTTGTCGTAGACGGACATGGCCTTGTGGAGATCGTCCTCGGCGGCGGTCCGGGCCTCGGTGGCCTGCTTGGCGGCGGCCTGCGCCTCGCGGAGCTTGGTGAGGTAGGGCTCCGGGTCGAAGGCTTCGAGCTTGGCGGCGATGTCGGCCTGGTCGGCCTTGGCCTTCTGGTACGCCTTGGCCGCGTCGGCGGCGGCCTTCTCCAGGTCGGCGATCGAGCCGGTGTCGTTCCGGGTCTGCGCCGCCGGAGCCGACTCCGCGAAGGCGGGTGCCGCGGAGAGCACGGCTGCGGGCGAGATCACGGCGGCGACGAGGGCGGCCGAGACCAGCGTACGGCGGAGTTTCACAATGACCCCTTTCGGGTCGAAAAGGAAGGCGAAGACCTTTGCGCGGGCATCTCCTGACGCTCCGACAGCGCCGATCATAGGCACACGGATTCTTAACCCTCCATGCCGACTTCCGGCAGTGAACGGGCCTTCGGAATTGCTCGGTTCGCAGCGGAATTGACGAGTCGACAAAGGTTCAGGAAACCCGGTTGCCATGCGTGGGCAGTTCGACCCGGAAGGTGGCGCCGGCGCCGGGGGCGGTGTTCAGGGTGAGGGTGCCGCCGTGGGCGCGGGTGAGGGCGGTGGCGATGGCGAGGCCGAGTCCGCCGCCGCCGCCGTTGTCGCGGCTGCGGGAGGCGTCGACCCGGTAGAAGCGGTCGAAGACCCGCTGGGCCTGGTCCCCGGTGAGGCCCGGGCCGGCGTCGGCGACCTCCAGCAGGCAGATGCCGCCGGGCCCGCCGCCGACGCCTATCCGGACCGGGGTGCCGGGCGGGGTGTGCTTGACGGCGTTGCCGACCAGGTTGGTGACCACCTGCCGCAGCCGCGCCTCGTCGCCGAGGACGGGTGCGGCGCCGGGGGCGCCGGTGCCCGCGGGGCCGGTGAGGGCGACCGGGCGGCTCGGGTCGAGCGCGGTGAGGTCGTGCAGGGCGTCGGCGGCGAGGGTGCGCAGGTCCATCGGGGCGAGGTCGAGCGGGCGTTCCTCGTCGAGCCGGGCGAGCACCAGGAGGTCCTCGACCAGGGTGCCCATCCGGACGGCTTCGCTCTCGATCCGGGTCATGGTCCGCTTGACGTCGCCCTCGGTGGGCAGCGCGCCCATCCGGTACAGCTCGGCGAAGCCGCGGATGCCGGCCAGCGGGGTGCGCAGTTCGTGCGAGGCGTCGGCGACGAAGCGCCGCATCCGGGCCTCGGATTCGGCACGGGCGGCGAAGGCCGCCTCGATCTGGGTGAGCATGCCGTTGAGCGCGACGGACAGCCGTCCGACCTCGGTGCCGGGGGAGAGTTCCGGCATCCGGTGCGACAGTTCGCCGGCGGCGATCCGGGCGGCGCCCTCCTCGATCCGCCGCAGCGGCCGCAGTCCGGCCCGGACGGCGAAGAAGCCGAGCGCGGCGATCAGCAGCAGGACGCCGCCGCCGATCGCCAGGAAGGAGGTGCCGAGCCGGCCGGTGGTGGTGTCGACGTCCTCTCGGGAGACGGCGACCATGACGTAGGTCGGGTTGGTGACGGGCGAGGTGAACGCGCCGAGTCCGGGGGTCGGCGTGCGCGGGGCCTGGATCGGCAGCACCAGGACCCGCCAGCTGTGGTGGCCGCGCTGGTCGGGCAGGTCGAAGGGGGTGTCGGGGGCGGTCTGGGTCGGGTCCAAGCCGCCCAGTTGGGGTGCCGGATCGCTGTCCGAGACGGGCTGGCGCAGCGACGTCTGGACCTTGCCGTCCGCGGACAGCCACTGCACCAGGTACTGGCTGGGCAGGCTGATCCGGCGCCCGGCGACGACCGGTTTGCCGGTACCGGGCGGGTTCACCTGAATCGGCGCCTTGCGCGACAACGGCACGCCGTAGCGCTGGAGTTGCTCGTCCAGCTGCTCGACCAGCTGGGCCCGTACGGCGCCCAGCACGAAGGTGTCGCTGACCGCGAGCCCGGTGGTCACCAGCACGAGCGCCAGGACCAGGAGCCGGGCGCGCAGCGACAGCCGGGAGGTGAAGCGGGTGAACACGGGCCGGGCCGGTCCGGTCAGCCCTGCGGGGGGCGGCGCAGCGCGTAGCCGATGCCTCGCACGGTGTGGATCAGCTTCGGGCCGTGCGCGGGGCCGGAGTCGAGCTTGCGGCGCAGGTAGGAGATGTAGGACTCGACGATGGAGAGGTCGCCGCCGAAGTCGTAGGCCCAGACGTGGTCGAGGATCTGCGCCTTGGAGACCACCCGGCCGACGTTCGCCATCAGGTAGTGGAGCAGCTTGAACTCGGTCGGCGAGAGCGCGACGGGGGTCCCGGCCCGGGTGACCTCGTGGGCGATCGGGTCCAGGCTGAGGTCGGCCACCACCAGGCGGCCGTCCTCGGCGGGCCCGCCGGCCCGGCGCAGGATCGCCCGGATCCGGGCGATCAGCTCCTCCAGGCTGAACGGCTTGGTGACGTAGTCGTCCGCGCCCGCGGCCAGGCCCTGGACCTTGTCGCCGACGCCGTCCTTGGCGGTGAGGAACAGCACCGGCAGGTGGTCGCCGGGGTGTCCGTGCGCGGGGCCGGCGATCTGGCCCCGGCTGGTGCGCTCGCGCAGCTTCTCGACGACGGTGAAGCCGTCGAGGTCGGGCAGCATCACGTCGAGGACCACGAGGTCGGGCCGCTCGACGGCGATCAGGTCCAGCGCCTCGGTGCCGCTGGCGGCGGAGGCCACCCGGAAGCCGGAGAACCGCAGTGAGGCGGCGAGCAGTTCGCGGATGTTCGGCTCGTCGTCGACGACGAGGAGGAACGCCTCGCCCTGGCCCCCGGCCACGGCGGGGCCGCCCGGTGTGGTGACAGTGCCTTGCACGGGGGTTTCGCCTCCCGGTCGGACGATGACGTTCAGCATGAGGCTAGCCCCCGGAGGCTACGCGGCATGGATGAATGTTGGATTAACACCTTAACGGTCGGTTTTTCGCCGACAAGCCCCGAGGGGTGGGGCTCGGTGGTGTGCGCACCGGTGTGCAGGCGTGGGTGCGCCCGGGTGTGCGTTGAGGTGCACGTACGGGTGTGCGGACCGACGCTACGGGAACGACCAGGCGGCCGGGGGCCACGCTCCCCGACCGCCTCGTCAGCCGCGTCTTCGGCCGCTCCGTCGGTTCAGTGGGCGAACTGGCCCGGCCGGTAGTCACCGGCGGGCTGGCGGATCATGACGTTGCCGCGGTTGAACGCGTTGATCAGCGCGATCACGCAGACCAGCGCGGCGAGTTGCTCCTCGTCGTAGTACTTGGCCGCGTTCGCCCAGGCCTCGTCCGTCACCCCGTCCCCGTCGGCCAGCCGACTGCCCTGCTCGGCCAGCTCCAGGGCGGCCCGCTCGGCGTCGGTGAAGACGGTGGCCTCGCGCCAGGCGGCCACCAGGTTCAGCCGGGTCGCCTCCTCCCCGGCGTGCACGGCGTCCTTGAAGTGCATGTCGACGCAGAAGCCGCAGCCGTTGATCTGGCTGGCCCGCAGCCGCACCAGTTCCTGGGTGGCGTAGGGCAGCGTCGAGTCCGCGATCGGCTGGTGCGCGGCGATGAGGTGCTTGAAGACCTTGCCCATGACGGGGCTGGCGAAGGCGTTCAGTCGGGCTTCCATCGGGTGCTCCTCCGTTGTCTCGGCTTGGTTCGGTGTCTCGGCTTGGTTCGGTGCCTCGGCTTGGTCCGGTGCCTCGGCTTGGTTCGGTGCCTCGGCTTGGTCCGGTGCCTCGGCTTGGTCCGGTGCCTCGGCTTGGTTCGGTGCCTCGGCTTGGTTCTCGGCTTCGGTCCGCCGTACTGCCCTCTGGGACAGGGCAGCCGGACCGCCTGTGACAGCCCCGGCCGTGACCTGCGTCACCCGCCGTTCCACGGGCGCAGCTTCTCCGGGTTGCGCACCACCCAGATGTGGGTGATCAGCCCCTCGGCGATCCGGAAGGCGATCACCGTGTCGGTGACGCCGCCCTGCTCGACGACCAATCCGGGCAGGCCGCTGACAGTGCGCTCCCGCAGCGTCCGGCCGGCCGTGAGCCGGGTGGAGCCGGCGTAGGCGCGGGCGATCCACTCACTGCCCGTGAGCGGCTCCAGCAGGGCGCCGGCCAGGCCGCCGCCGTCGGCGATCACGGTGGCGCCGGGGTCGAGGAGGTCCATCAGCGACCTGACGTCCTTCGCCTCCCAGGCCCGCTTGAACTCCCGGACGATCCCGGCCTGCACACCGGTCGGCGTCGCCGGGGCCTGGGCCGTGCGGATCCGGCGGCGGGCCGAGGAGGCCAGCTGGCGGCAGGCCGCCGCCGAACGGCCGACGACCGCGGCCACCTCGGCGAACGGGTACTGGAAGACGTCGTGGAGGATGAACGCCACGCGCTCGGCCGGCGTCATGGACTCCAGGACGACGAGGAAAGCCATGTTGACCGACTCGTCGAGGGTGATCCGGTCCACCGGGTCCGCCGCCGCGCCGTCGGCCCCGTCCCGGTGATCGGGCAGCGGCTCGGGGAGCCACTCGCCCACGTAGCGCTCCCGCCGGGCCCGGGCGGAGCCGAGCTGGTTGAGGCAGATCCGGCTGGCGACCGTGGTCAGCCAGCCGCCGGGCGAGGCCACGGCGTCCCGCTGCTCCGGGGGCATCGCGTACCAGCGGGTGTAGGTCTCCTGCACGACGTCCTCGGCGTCGGCCAGTGAGCCGAGCATCCGGTAGGCCACATTGGTCAGTTGGCGCCGCTCGTTCATGATCACGCTCAGGTCGTCGTCGTCCATCGTCCGCCTCCCGGGGTCGCCTCCACCCTTACGACCGGACAGCGGGCCGGAATGTGACATCCGCCCCGCACCTCACATTCCGGCGGGCCGCGCTGTCGTACCCGGCAGACGGCACCGAACGGTACGGAGGACCCACCCGTGAACGACTTCCAGACCACCGCCGACCTGGTCGGGATCCAGGCCCTGCAGAGCGAGTTCACCGACGCGGTGATGATGCGCGACGGCGCCCGCCTCGCCGGACTGTTCACCCCGGACGGCGTGCTGCGGATGCCCGACGTCCCGATCGAACTGGTCGGCCCGGAGCAGATCCTCACCGGGCGCCAGGCGCTCCAGGACCGCTGGGACTTCTTCGTGCAGAACACCCACCCCGGATCGATCCGGATCGACGGCGACACCGCGACCGGACGCGCCCACATGCACGAGCTGGTCCGGCTGCTGGACGGCCGCGAGGGGCTCAACTACGCCATCTACCATGACCGTTACCAGCGCACGACGGACGGCTGGCGGTTCGCCGAGCGGGTCTACGAGGTGCGGTACCTCGACACCAGCCCGCTGGGCGGCTCGGCCCCGCACAGCGCCGGGAGCGCGGCCCCGGCCGACGCCGGGTTCGGCGCCCCGGCGGACGCGGAGCGCCTGGAACGGGCGGTCACCGCGCTGGCGGCGCGCGGCTTCACCGTCGAACTCCTCGACACCGCCGCCGACGCGCGGGCCCGGGTCCGGGAGCTCGTCCCGGCGGGCGCCACGGTGTTCACCGCGGCCAGCGAGACCCTCCGGCTGTCCGGCATCGACGAGGACCTCAACGACGACGCCGCCCACCGCTCCGTCAAGTCCCGGGTGATGGCGATGGACCGGACCACCGAGGCCGACGGCATCCGGCGCCTGCTCGCCGCCCCCGACGTGGCCGTGGGCAGCGTCGCCGCCGTCACCGAGACCGGCTCCCTGGTGATCGCCTCGGCCAGCGGCAGCCAGCTGCCGGGCAGCGCCGGCGGCGCCGGTACGGCGATCTGGGTCGTCGGCGCCCAGAAGGTGGTCCCCGACCTGCCCACCGCGCTGCGTCGGCTGGAGGAGTACGTGCTCCCGCTGGAGGACACCCGCTCCCGGGCCGCCTACGGCCAGCCCAGCGCCGTCAACCAACTGCTGGTGCTCAACGCGCCGACCCGCTTCTCCCGGGGCGTCGTGCTGCTGCTGCGGGAGGCCGTCGGGTACTGAACGTCGCCCCCTGAGCGTCTGGTACTGAGCGACGGGCACTGACCGTCGGGTACTGAGCGACGGATCACTGAGCGACGGGTGCACGGGAAGTCGGACCGGCCGACTTCCCGTGCACCGCGTCGCGCGTCAGTCGGTGCCCTCGGCCTCTTCCGCGTCCGGCTCCTCCGGCCTGGTGTGGAGCACCTCGCGGCCCTGTTCGGCGGCACGGGCGATCGACTCGGAGACGAAGTCCAGGAAGCGGGCGATGTTCTCCAGCCGGTTGCCCGCCGGGGTGCCCACGCCGAGGACGCCGACGCCCTGGCGGGTGGTGTCGACGAGCTGGGCGGTGACCTGGGCGCTGACCATCATCGACCGGTACCAGATGTCGTCGTCCACGAAGTAGCGCTCGCGGCGCCGCTCGTCGCGCTCCCGGGTCACCATGCCCTGGCCCTCCAGGAAGGCGATCGCCTTGGAGATGGTCGCCGGGCTGACCTGGAGGCGCTCGACGAGTTCGGCGGCGGTGAGGCTGCCCGCGTCGGTGAGGTAGAGGCAGGCCAGCACCCGGGACGCCATCCGGCCCATGCCGGACTGCATCAGGACGGTGGTGAACACCTCCTCGTACGCGCGCACCGCCTCGACGTCGCGGCCGTGCGGCAGCGGGGTGGGGTCCGACCCCGGCGGCACGGGCTGCCGGCGTCGCTGGGCGCGGTGTCCGGTGGCCCGGTGGGCGAGGTCGGCGCGGTAGGTGGCGGGGCCGCCGTTGCGCATCACCTCGCGGGTGACGGTCGAGGTCGGCCGGTCGAGCCGCCGGGCGATCTCGGCGTAGGCGAGGTCCTCGGCCAGCCCCAGCGCGATCTGCTGGCGTTCCTGCTGGGTGAGTCGTCCGCCCGGCATCGCGGCCTCCTTCGGGGTCCGTGGTCTGTGCGCCCACGATAGCGTTCACCTTCATGCCATTGCAACGATCGGGCGTTCGGACCACTACACTCCCGGCCGACTCGTTGCAATGGTTCACCATCATCCATCCGGCGATATGCGCTTCTCGCACGACCAAGCCACTACCGAAACAGTGAACGCAACGTAGCTTTTCCTCCGTCAGAAACCAGAGAGGCGTGCTTCGCTATGCGCCCGCCGGGGCCCGGGCGCGGGGCGAACGAAGATCCACCCCTGGATACCGGTGGCCCCTTGCCCGCCGCAAGGGGCCACCGGCGGACGGCGCCTGCGCGGGAAGTCGGCCGGTCCGACTTACCCCCCCCGGCCCGGCCAGGTGACGGCCGGCGGGTTGCAGGGGGGGCCAACCACCGGCGGGGTTGACCGGGCGGGGTG
>NZ_JBHXEG010000016.1:28042-46924 GCF_042724935.1 Kitasatospora sp. NPDC127060 | reverse complement strand
GGGCCCCCCGGGCGCCGGGCGCCGGGGGGGTAAGCGGCCGGGCCCCCCTCCCCGCGCAGGGCCGGGACTGGTCAGGGCAGGAGGTTGGCAGGGTCGTCCAACCACGGGCGGTGTTCACCGGTCGCGGTCACCGTCATGCCGAGCCGGGTGAGTGCGGGCCTGCCGCTGCGGACCCACCAGTCGTGCGCCGCCGTCACCTCGTCCCACAGGTTGCGCGGGCCTGACTGCGACACGGCGTGCCGGCCGTCCCAGTCGGCGAAGCGGCAGTGGGCGTACGACTCCCCGTCCCAGATCTCGGCGCGGCCGGTGCCGAGCCGGTCGTAGGCGGCCCACACGCTCCGACGGAACAGGTTCGGGATCCGCAGGCCGATCGCGAAGGCGGCGTGGGACTGCTCGGCCACATCGGCCGGGTCGATGCCCGAGGGCCCGTACCGGACGTCCTCGATCCCGAACTCGCCGCTGTCGGGCCGCTGGTCGCGCACCCACATGAACGACACGTCCTCGACGAACGGGCCGCTCGCCGACCGCCCGTCCTCGGCCACGGTGAGTCGCAACAACGCGCCGTTGCAGAACGCCGTGCCGTACGGCACCAGGACGACCCCGCCGGGGGCGGTCTGTTCGAGGATCGCCGACGGCAGCCGCTGGACGGCCGCGGTGAAGTGCACCCGGTCGAACGGGGCGCCCTCGGGGTGGCCGAGGGCGCCGTCGCCGACCAGGACGGTGGGCCGCAGGCCCACCGCGTGCAGCCGGTGCCGAGCCCGACTCGCCAGGTCCGGGTCCAGCTCGATGGTGGTCACGTTCTCCGCGCCGAGTCGGCTGGACAGCAACCCCGCCGTCCAGCCGGTGCCGGTGCCCAGTTCCAGCACCCGCATGCCCTCGGCCGCGTCCAGGTGCCGGAGCATCTGCGCGACCACGGTGGGCATGGAGCTGGACGACGACGGGGTGTCGGTCCCCTCGTAGACCTGTGTCACCAGGGCCAGGTCGGAGGCGACCAACTCCGCCCAGCGATGAGGCTGTTCGGCGCGATCGAGCCACTCGCCCTCGTCCAGGACCCGGTCCGGGGTGAACAGCTCGCGCGGGGTGGTGCGGAACGCCTTCTCCCAGTCGGCCGACAGCGCCCCGGATTCCCGCAGCGCATCGGCCAGTTCGTACCACGTCATGGTTCCCCTACTTCCCGGGCTTGGGCAGGTCCTTGGGCGGCGCGTCCCGCTGACCGTCGTGCGGCGCGGTGTCCGGCTTCCCGGAGTGCCCGCCGCCGCTGCCCCCGCCCGCCTTGCCGGGGCCGTCCCCGCCCGATCCTCCGCCGTGCTTTCCCATGCCTGTTCCCCTTCCGTTCCCGAATGCAAGAGCAAGGAGCAGATTAGGGGGATTCCACGCGACCCATGGACGTTATTCCCGATAGCGACTAAAGATCTCGGGAGGGCCCTCGATAGCGGTCCGCCCAATCGCGCAGCTCCGTTCGGGCCTCATCGTCGAAGAGAGCCATATCCTCGAACATTGCGAAGATGTGACGGTACTGCAGGACGTCCCGCGGATCGCGGAACGCTATGCGCCCCGTGAACGACTCCATGGTGACCAGGCGGTCCTCGTACATCGTGAACGTGTTCATCGGGCCACGAGTGAGGCGCGTTCCGTACGGGATCACACCGATCCGGACTGCCGGAAGACGGGAGAGCGAGGATAGGCGGTCGATCTGGAGAGCCATCGCCTGGGGAGGGATCAACGCCCAGTTCACCGCCTGCTCCGTGAGCAGGAACGTGAACGACTTCGATTCGTCGTGGCCTTGGGGGCGCCCGAGCGCAGCCCCAGTAGCGACCAGCCGGCAGACCTGTGCGCCAACTCGCAACTCTACGAGCCCCGTCGGAACTCCTCGGACCACTGATCGAGCAAGGCTCTGGCACCGTCCCCGGTCTGGGAGTTCGCGTGAAAGAAGTCGAACAGGCGACGATAGTGGTCGATGTCCTTCGGGTCGCGCAGGACGACCCGCCCCGTGAAGAGTTCAATGGTCACGAGGCCGGTGTCGTAGACAGTGAAGATGTGGAACGGCGCATCGGCGACCTGAGCGGACAGCGGGACTATTCCGATATTGACGTTCGGAAGTCGTGAAATGGACGCCAAGCGGTCCAGCTGAACGGCCATGACCTGTGGGGGGCAAAGCTTCCAACGGACAGCCGACTCAGTCAACAGGAAGTCGAACTGCTTGCTCTCGTCGTAGAGAACGTCCTGCCGTTCGAGTTTCAACGCGATGGCTTGAGTCACATCTCCGTCGACGGGATCAACCGGTGGGCTCATGGCTGTTCGCATGTACTCGGGTGTCTGGAGCAACCCGGACGGCATGGCTGGTAGGAAGTAGCGAATGTGCCCGGCGCTGCGTTCGAGGGTCGCCAATTCGCGTTGCCGAAGGTGAAGTCCACGCCGGACGGAGGCCCGGACATCCTCGTACTCGGCGTTTGCCACACTGGCCAACGCGAGCAGTTCCCCAGCCAGGTCCTCGTCCAAGCCCAGCGCGTTGACGATCTGCTGCACATCGACGACCGTCGGCAGGGCCTTGCCCGTCTCGATCCGAGAGACCTTGCTCTGGCTCATACCGCACCGAACGGCCAGCCGCTCACCGGAAAGACCGGCAGCGCGCCGTAGGTCCTTGAGCGCTGCTGCAAGGTCCCGGCGTTGCTCTCCGGCCCTACCGGGATCGAGGGTCAATCTGCGACGTACTCCGCGAAGGGGACCGAGAGGGACACCGCGAGATCACGCCAGCGCCGGTACTGCCCCAGGTCCGGATCGTCCAGGAGTTCCCGGCCGATCTGCGATCCGTCCGGCCGGTATCTCATGTCGACCACCTTGATGTCGTCGAACATCCAGAAGTCCTGGTCCGGGAGACCAGGGTTGTCCCGACCGGTCAGGTCCAGGATCCGAATGTCCTCGCCGGCCTTCACGTTGTAGGCGTAGGCGGCGAACTCGTAGCGCAGGTAGTCGGAGAGCGGTCGGGTCAGGACGTGCACCCGGCCGATCCTTCGGCCGCTCGCACGATAGTTCCGCACGCGGGTGAGCCACGGGTCGTCCTCGGGGATGTGGAGTTCACCCGTGGCCAGGAACTCCCGGAACTCCTCGTCCTCGCCGGGCACGGCGTAGGAACTGCGCGTCTCCAGGCGGAATGCCTCGTGTTCGAACGAGTTGAAGACGGCCCGCCAGGCGTCACCATCCAAGAGCACGGAAGGCCTCCCTCAACACTTCTTCGGGAATCTCCACCACTGCCTCGCCCGCGGGCGTCCGCCGCTCCACGATGTCACCCTGAACCGCGATCGACCCTCGGTCCGTGGTGTAGACGGTCGGGCAGTCGTCGTTGCGGCAGTCCGGGGAGCCGCCCGCGATCCTCGTAAGCCTCATCGTTTCCCCTCCACGTTTCATTGCGGACTGGTGGCTAGGACCCTAGGCAGGCCGCACAAAGCAGGCAAGGATCATTCACGTTCCCGCATGAAGTCGATGACTTCGGCACCGCATCGTTGACACCTCAGAAGTCGGCCACTACGCCGGGTTCTGTCACCCGCGCACCCGCGCAGGGCGGCGACGACCGGTAACAGCAACAGTGCGGCGCAGGAAGTCGGCGGGGCCGACTTCCTGCGCGATCAGCCGATCGCGCGTTGCATCAGGACGGTGTCGATCCAGCGGCCGTGCTTGTGGCCAACGGCCGTCAGCCGGCCGGCGTCGGTGAAGCCGTAGCGGCGGTGGAGGGCGCCCGAGGCGTCGGAGCCGGAGTCGGCGATGACGGCGATCAGTTGGCGAATACGGGTCTTGGTGCAGGCGTCCAGCAGGGCTTCGAGGAGGGCGGTGCCGAGGCCTCGGCCGGTGTGGGTGGGGGCGAGGTAGATGGAGTTCTCGGCGGTGTGCCGGTAGGCGGGCTTGGGGCGCCAGGGAGCCGCGTACGCGTAGCCGGCGACTTCGCCGTCCACCTCGGCGACCAGGAAGGGCAGGCCCTGGGCGGTGAGGTCGTCCAGCCGCTGTTGCCAGGTGGCCGGGGACGGAGAGGTCTCGTCGAAGGTGACCACGGTGTGGCGGACGTAGTGGGTGTAGATCGAGGCGACTGCCCCGAGGTCGGCCGGGGCCGCCGGGCGGATCACTGACTCCATGGCTGTCATGGCGCGGAGTGTAGGCCGGGTTCCCTTACGGGGCACGGGGGTTACGGCTTGGGGATGGCGGTGGTGACGGCCTTGGTGCGGGTGAGGAAGGCGATGGGGAGGACGGCGAGGGCGGAGAGGCCCTGGAGGACGGCGTACCAGGTCGGGCAGATGCCGGGGATGAGGTCGACGCCGAGGACGGCGATCGGCATCACGGTGGAGAGGGTCCGGATGCGGTCGAGGGCCTTGTAGTCGCCGCCGGCGGCGCGGGCGGTGATGCGGAGGAGCACCGGGGCGAGGGCGGGGAAGAGGATGCCGCGGATCCACATGAACGGGGTGGTCGCGTGCCCGGTGAAGGCCATCACGGCGACGGTCGCGAGGGTGATCACACCGATCGCGCCGAAGAGCGTGATGCACTTCTTCGCGGTCGAGAACGCCTCGTCGGTACGGGAGTTGCCGCGGTTCGCCGTCTCGGTGATAGCCATTGTTCTGTCCTCCGTGTCGTGGTGAGAACGAATCTACGGAGGCGTTGGACGGCCCGACACCGGTCTGGCCCCACACCTGGGGTGGGCCCAGACCCACCCCTACCGGTCGTTGCCCGCCCCGCGGCGGGTGTCCGGGCAGAGCGCCCACACGTCGGTGATCAACCAACGGCGGCCTCTTGCGGGGAGCAAGAGGCCGCCGGAACGAGTCGTTAGGCACCGACGATCAGGTGGTCGAACTCGCCGGACTTCGCGCCCTGGAGGAACGAGGCGAACTTGAGGGGCGTGGTGCGCACGATGGTGTCGCCCTCGTCGGACTCTCGGAGTTCGATCACCCCGTCGGCAGCCCGCACCTCGACACACGCGTTGCTGGACCCGGAATAGCCGGACTTCTGCCACGCAGGGCTACTCGTGATTGCCCTCTATCTCCTTCTTGATGGATCGGATGAAGTCTCGTGAGTCATCCTCGGAGAGGGCCACAAATGCCATTCTGTCGAGGATCTCGCGGTAACTTGCCAGGTCAGATGGCGCATCGAAGAGTGGACACCCGAAGCCGATCCTCCTCGCCCTCCTCGCCCTCGCCATCACCACCGTCGCCCTCGGCGTCATCGCCACCCTCAAGATCCAGCGACCCGACGACGGCGACTGAACGCGCGAAGGCCCCCGCCCGGGACGGCGAGGGCCTCGCGGGCTGTCCGACGGTTCCGGGTCAGCCGCCGGACGGCTTTCGGGGCGAACCGCCGCCGAAGCCACCGGCACCGGCAGCACCTTCGACGAGCTGGCTGGCGGCATACCCACCACTGGAATCCGGCGTCCCCACGACGGTCACGCTCTGGCCGGGCTGGAGGTCGGCGACCTTGCCCTCCTTGTTGAGCTGGACCTTGGTCGAATCCCCGGTCGTCACCTTGACCGTGTTGCCGCTGGCGTCGGTCAGGTACACGGTCGTGCCGTCGACGGCCTTGACCGTGCCGCGCGTGAAGCCGCCCTGAGCACCGCCCTGACCCTGACCGCCCTGCCCCTGACCGCCTTGCCCCTGGCCACCCTGCCCACCTCGGCGCCCACCGCCGCCCTGCCCGTACCCGCCCTGACCGTACCCGCCGCCCGCCGCCGGAGCGGCAGCCGAAGCGGCCCGGGGAGCGGAGGACTTACCGCCCCCCGTCCCACCCTGCCCCTGCTGGTACCAGACCCCGCCCGCGAACGCCCCGGTGGCGATCACCCCGCCCGCGAGGACGAGCGACAGCCAGGGCAGCTTGCGCCGGGGCGGTGCGGCCAGTTCCGCCGAGACATCCCGCGCGTCCGGCGGGGTGGCCAGCAGGGCGACCTGTTCGTCGTGGTCCATCGAAGAAAGTGCTCCTACTCGTGCCGGAGGGCGTCGATCGGCCGCAGTGAGGCGGCCCGGTTGGCGGGGTAGCTGCCGAAGAACAGTCCGATGGCGACGGCGATGCCGAAGGCGCCGAGCACGGACGCCGGGATCACCACCGGTTTGATGCCGACGACGCTGAAGTGCGAGCCGAGGATCCCCGCCGCCACGCCCAAGCCCGCGCCGATCACCGACAGCAGCGTCGACTCGGTCAGGAACTGCCCGAGGATGACGGCCCGAGGGGCGCCGAGCGCCTTGCGGATGCCGATCTCCCGGGTCCGCTCCGTCACCGTCACCAGCATGATGTTGGTGATCCCGATCCCGCCGACCAGCAGCGAGATCGCCGCGACCGCGCCCAGCAGCACGGTGAAGGTCTTCGTCGTGCTCTCCCTCGCCGTGAGCAGCGAGGCCTGGTTGGTGATCCGGAAGTCCGCCTTCGTCGGGTCGGCGATCGCGTGCGTCCCGAGCAGCACCCGGGTGATCTCGTTCTGCGCCGCAGCGGTCGTGTCAGCGGACGACGCCTGCACCAGGATCTGGTTGACCGCCCCGAACCCGGTGAACGCGTTCTGCACGGTCGGCAGCGGTGCGATCACCACATCGTCCGGATCGGTGAACCCGCTGCCGCCCTTGGCGGCGAGCACGCCCACCACCGTGAACGGCGTCCCGCCGAGCACGATCTTCCTGCCGACCGGGTCCTCGGTGTCGAACAGCTGCTTGGCCGTCGTGGCGCCGAGCACCGCGACCTTGCGCGAGCCGAGCACGTCGTCGTCGGTGAAGTAGTCGCCGTGCGCGACCTTCTGGTTGGCGGTCTCGAAGTACGCGGGGTACGTACCCACCACCGACCCCGGGCTGTACGAGACGTTCCCGTACAACGCCGTCGCGCTGGTCGTCACCACCGGTGCGACCGACTTGACCGCGGACGGGTCCGCGTCACTCGCCAGCGCCTTGGCGTCGGCGACCGTCAGCTTCTTCACCGAGGACACCGAACGCGCGCCGCCGGCCGCCGAACCGGAGCTGACCGTCAGCGAGTTGGTGCCCAGCGAGGTGATCGAGTCCTTGACCGCCTGGGAGGAGCCGTTACCGACCGCCAGCAGCAGGATCACCGAGGCCACGCCGATCAGCACCCCCAGCATGGTGAGCGCCGAGCGCACCTTGTTGGCGGCCAGGCCGCCGACCGCGAAGCGGATCGTCTGCCAGAGGATCACGCGGGCACCCCCTGCCGGGCCAGGACGGGCGGGGGCCCGTCCACCGGCGCCTGCCGGACGTCGCTGACGATCTGCCCGTCGACCAGCCGCAGCACCCGCTTGGCGTGCAGGGCGACTTCGTCCTCATGGGTGATCAGCACGACCGTGCGGCCGGTGGCGTTGAGCCCGTCGATCAGGCCCAGCACTTCCTCCGTGGAACGGCTGTCCAGGTTGCCGGTCGGCTCGTCGGCGAGCAGCATGGCGGGCGCCGTGACCAGCGCCCGCGCCACCGCGACGCGCTGCTGCTGGCCGCCGGAGAGCTGGTTGGGCTTGTGCCCGGCCCGCTCGCCCAGCCCCACCAGGGACAGCGCGGCCATCGCCCGCCGCCGGCGCTCGGCGGCCCGGACGCCCGCGTAGGCGAGCGGCAGCTCGACCTGGGCGAGGGCGGTGGTGCGCGGCACCAGGTTGAAGGACTGGAAGACGAAGCCGATCTTGCGGTTGCGGACCAGGGCGAGCTGCTGCTCGTCCAGGTGGCCGACGTCGGTGCCGTCCAGCAGGTAGCGGCCGGAGGTGGGGACGTCGAGGCAGCCGAGGATGTTCATCAGGGTGGACTTGCCGGAGCCCGAACTGCCCATCACCGCGACGAAGTCGCCCTGCTCGATGTCCAGGTCGACGCCGGCCGGCTCCCCCGTCCCGGGCAGCGAGGGGCCGCGCAGGGCGTGCACGGTGGCGTCGCCGTGCCCGTACGACTTGGTGAGCCGACTGATCCGGATCACCGGCACGGGGTGCGCGGGGACGCGCTTGTCGATGACGTGCTGCATGCTCAGCCCTTACCGCCCCGGCCGCCGCCGCCACCGCCGCCACCGGCCCCGCCCGGGACGCCGAAGCCGCCGCTGCCGCCCCGGCCGCCGCCACCGCCCAGACCGGGGAAGGAGCCGCTGGGGAAGCCGTTGTTGCCGCTGGTGGTGGGGAGTTCGACCTTGTCGCCCTCGTTGAGCCCGGAGACCACCTGCACCGTGCTGTCGCCCTCGACGCCCACGCCGACGTCGACCCGCTCGGTGGCGCCGCCCTCGTGCACCACCGTGGCGGTCCGCGAGGCGCCGGTGCCGGACAGCGCCGAGGTCGGCAGCGAGAGCGCGTTGTCCGCCTCGCCGGTGATCACCTGGACGGTCGCGCTGAGGCCGGTGCGCAGGGTGCTGGTGTCCCCGTTGAGCTGGAGGGTGGCCGCGTACTGGACGGCGGAGGAGCCGGCCGCGCCGCTGCCGCTGCTCGACGGCAGCGAACTGACCGACAGCACGGTCGCGTTGAGCTTGGTGTCGGACTGGGCGTTCAGCGTGACGGTGGCCGCCTCGCCCTTCTTCAGCTTGAGCGAGTCCAGCTCGGAGAAGTTGGCGGTGACCTGCATCCCGGTCGGGTTGGTGAGCACGATGAAGCCGCTGGGGGAGCCCGAACTCGCGCTCGCACCGGTGGACTTCGAAGACGTGGCGGAGCCGGTGGCGTTGGCGCCCACGGTGTCCCCGACCTTCGCCGAGACCGAGGCGACCGTGCCGTCCACCGAGGCGGTGAGCGTCGTCCCGGCAAGCGCCGCCTGGGCGTTGGTGAGGTTGGTCTGCGCGGTCGCGACCTGCTGCTGGGCCTGTGCCACCGCCGCGTCGTCGACCTTGGTGGTGGTGATGGTGGTGGTCTGCGGGGCGGGCGCACTGCTCCCGCCCGCCCCGCGACTCCCACCGCCCCCGCCGCCGCTGCCGCTGCCACTGCCACTGCCGCTGTTCGACGGAGGGGTGGTGGCGCCGGGCAGGGGTTCGGTGGTCGTCGTGGTGACCCCGGCCTGTGCCTTGGTGAGGTTGGCATTCGCCGTGGTGAGCGCCGACTGGGCGGCGTCCACCTGCTGCTGGGCCGCCGTGGTGTCGACCGTCGCCAGCACCTGGCCCTTCTTGACGGCGTCCCCCACCGCGACCTTGACCGCGGTGAGCCGCCCGCCGGTGGCGAAGTCCTGGGCCGCGTCGGTCGGGGAGGCCAGCGTGCCGGTTCCGGACACGGTGGCCAGGACCGTCCCCTTGGTGACGGTCACGGTACGGGCGGCCGGCTTGGCCGCGGCCGTGCCGCCGCTGCCGTCGACCGTGGCGTACACAAGGGCCGCACCGCCCAGCAGGGCCACGCCGAGCGCGGAATTGACGAGGACGGCGCCTCGCCGCCGTGGGAGCACCTTCATGGCGGACAGCTTCGCGGGGCGCTCTTGCGCTGCCCTGGGCACCGGCTGGGAGAAGACTGATCGACCGGATCCGGGCATTCCGCCCGAACCTCCCGCCCCGCGCGGGCGGCTTGGTCGGGGCGTGGCCGATCGTTGGCCGAACTCCCAGCCGCCTCCCAGCGATCCCCAGCCATCCGGCAGCGCATCCTCAGACAGCCCTCAGCCGGCCTTCGACCCGCAGCCGCAGGCCGCAGACGCAGCCCCCGCCACGGACGACCCCGCTGGCCCCCCGGACAACGCCGCAGGGGCGCGCCCCCGACGGAGCGCGCCCCTGCCGAACAGGAGGAGGGATCAGCCCTCGATCTCCTTGCGGAAGGCCTCCGCCACCGACAGGAAGATCGTGTTGCCCTCGGCCTCGCCGATCGAGACCCGCACGCCCTCCGGGAACGGCCGGACGATCACCCCGGCCGCGGCGCAGGCCGCGGCGAAGTCCGCCGAGCGCTCGCCGAGCCCGAGCCAGACGAAGTTGGCCTGCGAGTCCGGGACGTCCCAGCCCTGGGCGCGCAGCCCGGCGATGACCCGGTCCCGCTCACCGACCAGCGCCTCCACCCGCACCAGCAGCGCCTCCTCGGCGCGCAGCGAGGCGACGGCGGCGTTCTGGGCGAGCTGGCTGACGCCGAACGGGACGGCGGTCTTGCGCAGGGCGCCCGCCACCGGCTCGTGGGCGATCGCGAAGCCGACCCGCAGGCCGGCCAGGCCGTACGCCTTGGAGAAGGTGCGCAGCACGCAGACGTTGGGGCGGTCCCGGTAGAGGTCGATGCCGTTGGGCACCTCGGGGTCGCGGATGAACTCGATGTACGCCTCGTCGACGACGACCAGGACGTCCCCGGGGACGGCGTCCAGGAAGCGCTCCAGCTCGGCGCGGTGGACCACGTTGCCGGTGGGGTTGTTGGGGTTGCAGACGAAGATCAGCCGGGTGGCCGGGGTGACGGCGGCGAGCATCGCGTCCAGGTCGTGGTCGCCGTTGTCCTTGAGCGGGACCGGCACGGGCGTGGCCCCGGCGATCTGGGTGATGATCGGGTAGGCCTCGAAGGAGCGCCAGGCGAAGATCACCTCTTCGCCCGGGCCGGCGGTGGCGAGCACCAGCGACTGGGCGACGCCGACCGAGCCGGTGCCGAGTGCGATGTGCTCGGCGGGCACGCCGAAGCGCTCGGCGAGGACGGCGGTCAGCTCGCTGACGCCCATGTCCGGGTAGCGGTTGAACGAGCCGGCCGCCGCGACCGCCGCCTCCAGGACGCCGGGCAGCGGGTCGTTCGGGTTCTCGTTCGAGGACAGCTTGTAGGCGTCGGCGCCGGCCGGCTTGCCGGGCTTGTAGGTGGGGATGCCGTCCAGACTCGGGCGCAGGCGCGGGCCCTGCGCTGAGGTACCACTGCTCACGGTCGTACTCCTTCGTGTCTCTGCCGGTCGGCCCGCCGTCGCACGGTCGGGATCGCCGCCGTACCCCGGGACCCGGCTCCGCTCCCGGGATCTCGGGGCGGGCCCGGACCACCCCGGTCGGGTGCCTTGCACGATACCGACCGCCCTCACCCGTAGGAGTGAGATGCCCGGACGGGTTACAGGCGCAGATCAGCCATTCTGCCCGGTTCCTTTGGCACATGTCAGAGGTAAGTCGGCTGGTTTCAGGAGGGTATCGAAGGAGCGCACCCCGGCTCACTCTTGGAGAAACGTATCTCCGAAGGCTTCCGATGCGCCGGTCACAGACCCTTGTCAGGAGCCATACGATCGGTCCGCCATGACAGCAGCAGCCAACCAGAGCGGTCGGCGTCCCACCACCTCAAGGCGTCTGGAGCGGGCCGGCATCCGGGATGTGGCAGCAGCCGCCGGAGTGTCGATCACCACCGTCTCCGATGCGCTGAACGGAAAGGGCCGCCTGCCCGACGAGACCCGCAGCCGGGTGCGCGAGGTCGCCGAGCGCCTCGGCTACCGCCCCTCGGCGGCAGCCCGCACCCTGCGCACCGGACGGTCAGGCCTGATCGGGCTGACGGTCACGACCTACGGCGAAGAGCCCTTCACCTTCACCGAGTTCGCGTACTTCGCCGAGATGGCCCGGGCCGCCACCAGTGCCGCCCTCGGCCGCGGCTACGCGCTGGTGGTGCTGCCCGCCTCCTCCCGCCACGACGTCTGGGGCAACATCGCCCTGGACGGCACCGTGGTGATCGACCCGCCCGACCAGGACCCCCTGGTCAGCGAGCTGTACCGGTCCGGCGTGCCGGTGGTCAGCGACGGCAAGCCCGGCAACTGCCCGGTCACCGCCTGGGTCGACAACGACCACGAGGCCGCCGTGCTCGGCATCCTCGACCACCTCTCCGAGGCCGGCGCCCGCCGGATCGGCCTGCTCACCGGCACCAGCACCGACACCTACACCCGGCTCTCCACCGAGGCCTACCTCGGCTGGTGCGCCAAGGTCGGCCAGGAGCCGGTGTACGAGGCCTACCCGGCCCACGACCCGGCCGCCGGGGCCGTCGCCGCCGACCGGCTGCTCGCCCGCCCGGACCGCCCGGACGCCGTGTACGGGCTGTTCGACCCCAACGGCACCGACCTGCTCGCCGCCGCCCGCCGCTACGGCCTGCGGGTGCCGGACGACCTGCTGCTGGTCTGCTGCAGCGAGAGCGACGTCTACGCGGCCACCGAGCCGCCGATCACCACCCTCTCGTTGAAGCCGCGCAAGATCGGCACCACCGTCGTCAACCTGCTCATCGACGCCATCGAGGGAGTCGACTCCGGGACGGGCGTGGACATCGCCCGGCTCTTCCCGCCGCGCTTCCGCACCGCCGGCACCGGCCCGCCGCCCGGCACCCTGATGCCGACCGAGCTGATCGTCCGGGCCTCCTCCCAGCGACGGAGCCCGCGCACCACCGTCAGCCCGCCCCGGACACCGGGCGAGGTGTAGCGCAGGGGGGCGGGACGGCGGCGAAAGGCCGACGGAACGCCCACGAAAAGCCCACGAGACCCTACCGATCCGGGACAAAACGGACCGTGCGCGAGCGCCCGGCTGACGCTCCGGAGGATTGGATACCCACCAGGTGACGACGGCGGGAGAGTGGTCTTCCTATGATGGGCGAATGACACCCGAGGACCGCTTCCCCGGACCTGAGCACCCCCACTCAGGCCCCCGCCACCAGCCGGACCTCGACGTGCTGCCGTACGGCACCTACTACGAACCCGAGCCCGCCCCGGGCTACCAGAACGCCCCGTACGAAGCGGAGACCTACAGCGGCTACGGCGGCGCCCGCTACCTGGAGCAGCACTGGCCCGTCGACGGCCAGGACCACGGACACACCGTGCACGCCCAGGTGCCCGGCACCGACCCCGGCGCGGTCGACCAGCAGCCGGCGTTCCCGCACCGGAACCAGGGCGGCTACGAGAGCGGCTACGAAGCCCAGGACCACTCCGGCTACGAACCCCAGGAGCACCCCGGCTACGAAGCCCAGGACCGCTCCGGCTACGAGCCCCAGGAGCACCCCGGCTACGAGCCCACCCTGCCCGACCAGCCCTCCCCGGCCCTCCAGCTCGGCGAGCAGCACCCCGGCCGGCCCACCGACCGCGACGACCCGCCGACCATCGAGCTCGGCCCGCCGCTGCCCGACCCCGCCGCGCCGACCTACCCGTACCCGGCCCCCGGCCCCGGCGAGCCGCCCGGCCCGGTCTACGTCGTCGGCGACGTGCACGGCTACCTGGAGGAGCTGCGCACCGAACTGCACCACCAGGGCCTGATCGACGCCGACGGCCACTGGTCGGCCGGCCGGGCCCGGATCTGGTTCCTCGGCGACTTCACCGACCGCGGCCCGGACGGCATCGGCGTCATCGACCTGGTCATGCAGCTCGCCGCCGAGGCCGCCGCGGCCGGCGGCTACTGCCGCGCCCTGATGGGCAATCACGAGCTGCTCTTCCTCGGCGCCGCCAAGTTCGCCGACGAGCCCGTCCAGTCCACCGCCGGCACCGCCTCCTTCCTCGCCGCCTGGCGGCTCAACGGCGGCCAGCAGAACGACCTGGACCGGCTGGAGGCCCACCACATCAGCTGGCTCTCCCGGCTGCCCGCGATGGGCCTGGAGGACGGGCACCTGCTGCTGCACTCCGACACCACCGCGTACCTGGAGTACGGCGAGTCCATCCCCGACGTCAACGACGCGGTGCACAGCCTGCTCGCCGACGGCAGCGTGGACGAGTGGTGGGACTGCTTCCGTCGCTTCACCAAGCGCTTCGCCTTCCGCGGCGACGCCGGGCCGACGGCCGTCCACGAGCTGCTGGACACCTTCGGCGGCTCCCGGATCGTGCACGGGCACAGCCCGATCCCGTACCTCACCGGCGCGGTGCACGCGGACGACGGGCAGCCGCCGCACATCCCGGGGCCGTACGTGTACGCGGACGACCTGGCGGTGGCGATGGACGGCGGGGTCACCATGGAGGGCCGGCTGCTGGTCGCCCGGCTGCCGATCTGACCGTTCGACGAGTCCGGCGGTTCGACCGTTCGACGAGTCCGACCGTTCGACGAGTCCGACCGTTCGACGAGTCCGACCGTTCGACGAGTCCGACCGTTCGATGATCTGATCTGCGGATCCGACTCATCCTCCGATCGTCCGACGATCCGACCCTTGACCCGACCCGACGTCAGTCGACGGCATCACCAGAACAGTTGTTCCCGGCGCGCACGCCCCTGCACGCGCGCGGCCCGGGGCGCGAAATTCCGGAAACCGACTGTCAGCCCGGCCACCCCCGCCCCTACCATGAGGCACACCACACCCGGCCGCCCGTCCGGCGGCCCGCCTCCGCGCCCGCCCCGGCGCCCTGAGGGTGTCCCGCGTCCCCGATGCGGTCCCGCGTCCTCGCTGTCGGCCGGGGTCCGCATGAACGGGGTCCCCATGTCCAACCCCCCGCCGCTGCTCGCCGAGGACCGCCCGGAGTACGAGCGCCTCCTCGGCGAAGCCCTGCGCGACCGCACCGTCCTCACCGCCCTGCGCACCCCCGGCGCGCTCACCGCCGACCAGCTCCGCGTCCTCGCCCTGCGCGACGCCGACCGCATCAACACCGCGGCCGCCACCGAGTACGCCCACTACACCGCGCTGCGCGAAACCCTGCGCGCCACACCCCCGCCACCGACCGACGTCGAACCGTACGCCCCCGGGCTGCTCAGCCAGCTGCGCTCCGCCAACGGCGGCGCCGGGCTCTTCCCCGTCCTGACCGTGCTCACCCCGATCCTCGCCTGGGCCGCCGCCCTCGTCCTGCTGCTGGTCGGCTACCTGCTGCGCGCCACCGACTCCGGGCTCGCCCTCGGCCGCTCGATGGTCACCGCCGGCTGGGTCGCGCTCGCCACCGGCGCCGCCGCCATGGCCGTCGGCGTCATCGGCCTGCTGCTCACCGCCATACGCGACGGCGCCGCCGCCGTCCCGGCCGGCACCGACCCGGAGCTCGCCGCCGAACTCGCCGCCGCCCGGGGCGAATGGCGCGCCGCCCTGCGCGACCGCGGCCTGCTGCCGTACCTCCACACCCAGCTGCCGGCCGTCCCCGGCCGCCCGGCCCCCGGCTTCACCAGCCCGGACTTCACCGGGCCCGGCTACAGCCCGCCGGCCTTCACCAGCCCCGGCTCCGACAACATCACCGACCCGGAGGGCCGCACCGCCCGCCCCGCCGCCTTCACCCCGCCCGACTTCACCGGGCCCGGCTACACCCCGCCCGACTTCACCGGCCCGGACGACGTCGGCTGAGCCGCACCGGGGCCGCCACCCTGCGGCCGGCCCGTGCCACCCCCGTGCCGCCACCCTGCGGCCGGCCCGTGCCACCGGCCCGGCTCAGAACCCGGTCGGCAGCCGCGGCGTGTACGGCGCCTCCAGGGCCGCGCGTTCGTCCGCGCTCAGCCGGACGTCCAGCGCGGCCACCGCGTCGTCCAGGTGCCCCGGCCGGGTCGCGCCCACGATCGGGGCGGTGACCAGCGGGTTGCCCAGCACCCAGGCCAGCGCGACCCGCGCCATCGGCACCCCCTGGCCCGCCGCGACGGCCTGCACGGCGTCCACGACCGGCCGGTCCACGTCCGCGAAGAACCGCCCGGCCACCGGGTCCCCCGCCGAGCGGGCCGTCGACCGCCCGTACGGACGGGCCAGCCGCCCCGAGGCGAGCGGGCACCACACCAGGCTGCCCACCCCTTGGTCGGCGAGCAGCGGGAACATCTCCCGCTCCTCCTCCCGCTGCACCAGGCTGTACTGGTGCTGCATCGACACGAAGGGCGGACCGCCGGCCAGGGCCGCCGCGTGCTGCAGCTTCGCGAACCGCCAGGCCCACATCGAGGACGCCCCGACGTACCGGACCTTCCCTGCCGCCACCACCTCGGCCAGCGCCGCCACCGTCTCCTCCACCGGGGTCGCCGGATCGAAGCGGTGCAACTGGAAGAGGTCGAGGTGGTCGCTGCCCAGGCGGGCGAGCGACCCGTCGACCTGTTCCAGGATCGCCCGCCGGGACAGCCCCGAACCGCCCGGGCCGTCGTGCACCGGCAGGCCCGCCTTGGTCGCCAGGACGATGTCCTCGCGCCGGGTGTAGCGCCGCACCGCGCGACCGACCAGCTCCTCCGAGGCGCCGCCGCCGTACACGTTGGCGGTGTCCCAGAGGGTGATCCCGAGCTCCACGGCCCGCCGGAAGACCGGCCCGGCCGCCTCCTCGTCCAGCGCCCAGGGGTTGTGACCCTGCCCGCCACCGCCGAAGCCCATGCAGCCGAGCGCGATCCGGCTGACCACCAGCTCGGTGCCGCCGAGCTTTCCGTACTCCATCACGTCCTCACCTCCCCCGGCTCAGGCCGGGTACGGGGCGGCGGCCCGGACGTTCTTCGACGCGGACGCCCACCAGGCCAGTTGGTCGAACTCGAACCCCCCGTGGGCGGCGGCCTGTTCGGCCACCCACGAGGAAACCACCGGGCCGAACCTGCCCTCGCCCTCCCGGACGCTGCCGACCAGGACCACCAGCCTGTACGTGCTCTTGTTCTCCATGGCCACCACGATCCGCCCGCCGGACGGCCCCAGCCAGACCGTGCCCAGACTGGCCCCCACAGGGCCACCCTCCACACCCGCCCCACCCGTACGCTCGTCATATGGGCACACCGCTGGGGGACTTCATCCGCGCCAAGCGCGACAGCATCCAGCCCGAGACGCTCGGGCTGCCGGACCACGGCCGCCGCCGCTCACCCGGACTGCGCCGCTCCGACCTCGCCCTCCGGGCCGGCATCAGCGTCGAGTACCTGACCCGGCTGGAGCAGGGCCGCGACCGCAACCCCTCCACCGCCGTGGTCAACACCCTCGCCGACGCGCTCAGCCTCGACCCCGCCGAACGCACCCACCTGCGCTACCTCGCCAAGATCACAGGCGGCGCCTGTCCCCACCACGTCCGCCCGGCCCCGCCCAGCCGCGACGTCCGCCCCACCGTCCGGGACACCCTCCGGCTGCTCGAACCGGGCATCGCCGCCGTCACCAACCGGCTCGGCGACATCCTCGCCCACACCCCCGGCTACGCCGCCGTCCTCGGCGCCGCCGGCCTCCTGGACCACCCCGCCCCCAACCTCACCCGCTACGTCTTCACCGACCCCCGCGCCCGCGCGCTCTTCGCCGACTGGGACGACATCGCCGACGAACAGGCCTTCGACCTCTGGCTCGGCCCCACCGCCGAGAACTCCGAATGGCTCAGCACCGAACTCGCCCCCGTCGCCGGCCCGGAGTTCACCCGTCGCCTCGCCAACCAGCTCGTGCCCCGCCGCGGCCCGCTGCGCCTCCAGCACCCCGTCGGCCCCGAACTCCGCCTCCACCGCGAGGCCCTGGAGTTCCCCGCCGACGCCCAGCAGCTCCTCGTCCTGCTCCCCGCCGACGCCGAAACCGCCGCCCACCTAGTCGAGTTGACCACCCCGGCGCCGGCCCGGCTGCGCGCGATCTCCTGAGCCCCCGCAACCGGGCCACTGGCGGACCACTACCGGACCGCCGCCTCGGCGGCCACCTCGGCCGCGGCGCGGATGAACTCCCGGACGCGTTCGGTGGTGTTCGCCGGGAGCCAGACCGGCCCACGCCGGATCGGCGGGGCGTCGTGGATGGGGACGTAGGCGAGGTCGGGGCGCGGGTAGTAGCGCCGGCAGTGCTCGCCGACCGGGAGCACGCCCCGGCCCATGGCGACCAGACTGAGCATCTCGGAGAAGGTGCTGCCCGAGGGTCCCTTGGGGACGGCGCGGCCGGACGGCGTGCGGTCGGGGGTGCGGTCCCGCTTGAAGCCGATCGAGGTCACCGCCGGGTACTGCACCACCGGGTGGTCCCCGAGCACTTCGAGCGACACCGAGGCCTCGGCGGCCAGCGGGTGCCCGGCCGGCACCGCCAGGGCGCGCCGCTCGGTGAGCAGCACCGGGCCCAGCGACATGCCGTCGAAGGGGTAGGAGGCGACCAGGATGTCGATCGAGCCGTCCTCCAGGCTGGAGCGGGAGTTGGAGAGCTGCGCCTCCCGGACGTCCACCCGGCAGTCCGGGTGTCGCTCACCGAACAGCGCGACCGCCCTGAGCAGCACCGGGGCCGTCCACTCGCCGAGGAACGCCACCCGCAGCTCGCCGGTCACCCCGCGGCCGGCGTCCACCGCCCGGCGCAGCGCCTCGTCCATCGCGGCCACCAGCGGGGCGAGGTCCTCGGCCAGTTGCCGTCCGACCGGGGTGAGCCGCACGGACCGGCTGGTGCGCTCGAACAGCGGTGCGCCGATGCGGCGTTCCAGCTTCCGCACCACCTGGCTGACCCGGCCGGTGGTCAGGCCCAGCAGCTCGGCCGTCCGGCCGAAGTGCAGTTCGCCGGCGAGCGCGAGGAAGACCTCGGTCTCCAGCCGCTCCAGCATGCCGCCCCCTCGGACCCGCATCGGACCCGCATCGTTTAGTCCCGCTCAACGATCTTACGGTGATCCGGCATTGATGATCACTCCGGGGCGGAGGATCGTGGACCTCGTCACCAGCGAACCCACACCACCGGAGCCGATCACCATGCGCGTCGTAGCCCTCGACCACCTGGTCCTCAACGTCGCCGACATCGAGCGGTCGCTCGCCTTCTACACCGGCCTGCTCGGCCTGGAGCCGGTCCGGGTCGACGAGTGGCGGGCCGGCAAGGTCTCCTTCCCGTCCGTCCGGGTCAGCGGCGAGACGATCATCGACCTGTTCCACCGCCCGCGCCACGAGTCCAACGTCGACCACATCTGCCTCACCGTCGAACCCCTCGACTGGCAGGAGGTCGTCGACTCGGGTGTGTTCACCGTTCTGGACGGCCCCGGCCCCCGCTACGGCGCCCGCGGCACCGCCACCTCGCTCTACGTCCAGGACCCGGACGGCAACACCGTCGAACTCCGCTGGTACCCCCAGGACGCCGCCGGCGCCGCCGACGCCACCAGCTGAACCGGAAGTGGGGGCCCCGGGGGGCCCCACCAGCCAAACCCGGCGGCCCGGGCGCGCGGGGCGGCGGGAGACGGGCCCGGGGGGGGGTAGTTTAAAAAAAATAAACAGACG
>NZ_JBHXEG010000016.1:0-28032 GCF_042724935.1 Kitasatospora sp. NPDC127060 | reverse complement strand
GTCCCGGGTTGCGCGCGCCCGGGCCGCCCCCCCCGGCCCCGCGGGGCCGCCACTTCCGCGCGTGCCGTCGTCAGTCGGCCAGGGGGAGACAGACCCGGTTGCCCCGGGCGGCGAACTCGGCGGACTTCTCGGCCATGCCGGCCAGCGCCTCGGCATCGAAGTCGCTCTGCACTGCGCCGGAGCCGTCGCCGTGTTCGTCGCGGATCTTTTGACTGATCTTCGTCGGGCAGAGCTTCGACACAAGCGGCATCGGCCAATCTGTCGGCCCGGCCGGAGAGCCGAGGCCAACCGATCGCAGCCGGTGAATGGCAACCGATCACGGACACCGGCGGATATTCGACCACGGCCCCAGCTGTCGGCCTGCGACCGGTGACCGGTGACCGCAGTTCACCGGCGCGCCCTGCGCCCGGACTGACGGTCCGGACCTTGGCGCGCACCGCGGGCGGCGGTGAGTTGGCGCACCAGTTGGTGGAGCGAGATGACGCCGGTGAGCGGGGGCAGCCCGGCGACGACGACGGCGGACGGCGTCCAGGAGACGTCGGCGACACACAGTCCGGCCGCAAGGCCGGAGAACAGCACGACCACGGCCCAGGAGTGCAGCGGCTGCCGTCCGTGCTGGACAGCACGCAGGACCGAGAGACAACCCGCAAGCCACGGCCCGTAGACGACCACCGGCCACAACTGCGACAGTCCGCGCGGCACGCGTGAGAACGCCAGTTCCTGTAAGGGGCTGTAGGAGAACACCCAGCCCAGCGCACAGGCCGCAGCGACCGTCACCGCCGTCAGTGCGCCGAACACGAAGCTGATCAGCTGGGGCCAGGACGGGCGGGGAAAGGGGGACCGTCTGCGATGCCGAGAGGCCGACGGGCCGACCGGTCGGCCGGCCCCGGTCGGACTGGACGAATCGACCGGCGCGCGCGGAGGCGGCACGAACGCCGTCGTGTCCTCCCAACCGCCGACCGATGTGACGATGGAGCTGAACGCCTGCGCGTCGCCGTACGCGACGCCGCGGCCATAGGCGAAGCCGTCGTCGTACCAGTCTCCCGCCGGCCGGGTCGCCTCGCGGATGTGGTCATGGGGCGTGGCCCATGCCTCGTCGTTCGACTCGCCGTAGCCGCCGTCCCCGTACCCGCCGAGAAGCCCGGTCACACGGTCGTACATGGCACGCTCCCCACGTGGTCGCCTGGCTGCGGCTCGATCCGGCCACCGGCCCGGCCGTGCGCCGGGGACCTCGGTGCGACCGGCGGCGTCATGATTCGGCCGGGAAGAGCAGGGAGCCGATCCGTGCGGCGAAGTCGCTCTCCAACTGGCTGATCTTCCGCACGAAGTCGGCCAACGGGCGCGAGGTGTGCGCCAGGACGACGCGCTCGCCGTTGCGCGACAGATAACCGGTGGTCACGTCGCCCACGGCGTTCCGGCGGTCAGGGACGAAGAGCCACGCCCCGAGCGAGGCGACCGGCTCCCGCACGGGGGGTGACGAGGTGCAGGGCAGGCATGGTGAGGTGGTCACGGGTTCATCAACGAGTGGCGGCGAGTCCCGTTTTTACGGCATCCAGGCGTCCTTCCATATTCGATATCGGAGATGCTCCACAAAATTACCCAGGGGTGGCGCGAAGGTTGGGTCTTTTTTCGGTCGACTACGGAACGTATTCAAAGGAGCCGCGCCGGGGTAATCCTATACTCACCACTGGCACTGCTCACCAAAAATCCCCAAGTAAAACAATTGCAAGAGGAACGTTTCTTCTCCTTGGCCGATGCTATGTTTCCCACTTGCTCTTGGCATATTCATCGACTTGCGTCGGGTCGGCTTCGACCTCGGGAGGCTTCTTGCTCAGCGGGAGGGAATATCTGGAAGCGGTTATGCTTCATCGCCAAGGATGGTCGATAATCAGGATCTCCCGACACCTCGGGCGTGATCGAAAAACGGTCAGGTCATACCTTCGCGGCGAACGGACCCCGGGCATCCGAATTTCTTCCCAGGACGGCTTCCTCCAGTTCCTGCCGTACTGCCGCCAGCGCCTTGCGGAGGACCCGCACCTCGCCGCGACCATCCTCTTCGACGAGGTCGCCGGCCTCGGCTATCCGGGCGGCTACTCGACCTTCACCCGGGCCCTGCGCAGACACCAGGCCCGGCCGCGCTGCGAGCAGTGCCAGGATGCGGCCACGACCGCGAGCAGCTCGTCCACCGGCCGGCGGAGCGAGGTGGCCGTCGAGTTCGACTGGCTGCGGCTTCCCGAGCCGCCGGCGAGCTGGGGCTACGGCAATCGGGCATGCCTGCTACTGGGCTCGCTCACCGGCCCCGGCACGGGCGCCGGCAGCGGCATCGGCCGTTGGTCGGTGGCGTTGGCGGAGGACCAGGAACTGCCCCACCTCGTGGAAGCCGTCGACCTCGTACTGAGACGGCTCGGCGGCACCACCGGGTGCTGGCGCTTCGGCCGGACGCCGACCGTGTGGTGCCCGAGGGCCGACCGGGCGACACCGGCGTTCCGGCAGGTGGCCAGACACTACGGCGTGCGCGTCGAGTGCCGCGTGCCGACCGACCACCGTTCGTACACTCGCCGGACCCTCGACGAGGCCCTCCGCACCTGGTGGCGGCGCGCGGTGACGGACTACACCGCTCTCCAGGACGCCCAGGACAGCCTGGACCGGCTCGCCGCACACCTGGACACCCGGCGCGGGGGCGCCGAAGACGCGCACCCGGCGGTCGGCGTCCCGCGCACGGGCCCCGCAGCACTTCGAGAGCTGCCCGCCACGCCCTTCCCGGCCCACGTCCGCGCCCGCCGTACCATCACCGCCCAGGGCCTGGTGCCCTTCCGCGGCAACTTCTACGCCGTGTCGGACAACCTGGTCGACGCCCAGGTGGAGGTCAGGCTGCGCCTCGATCAGCCCCACCTGTCCGTCGCGACACCCGCCGGAGCCGTCATCGCCCGCTACCCACTCGCCCCGGCGGGGGCCGGACTGACGGTCGTCGAGCGCAGCAGCCCCATCGCCGCACTGGAGCGGCGCCCGGCACCGGCGCCCACCGACGCCCCGTTCTGCCGGCGGAGCACACCGCGTCCGCCGTCCCCGCAGGCCCTGGCCGAAGCCGGCGCGCTACGCGCCCGGTTCAAGGTCCCGCCCGCCCGCCGCCCCGGCGAGGAGCGGAACGTCGCGACGCCGCGGGTGCCCACCCAACGGGACCGCCCGGCCGACAACGCCGGGAGCTGAGTGGCCGTCGCGCCCTTCACCGGCGGCGGCGACGCCGTGGACGGTGTACAGCCCGAGCGCACACCCCGATTGCCCACTGCACGCCGAGCCACGTTGGCAGGATGAGTCTCCCCGGCCCCGCGAAGCACCGTATCGGCAGAAGCCCCGGACGACGCGACGGGTGCTGTCGTGGGATCTCAGGCATCCCACGACAGCGCCCCGTGGTGCGACAGTGGTCAGTCCGCCATCGGCAGGTAGACGCGGTTGCCCTGGGCGGCGAACTCCTCGGACTTGGCCTGCATGCCGGCCAGCGCCTCGGCGTCGAAGTCGCTCTGCACTGCGCTGGAGCCGTCGCCGTGTTCGTCGCGGATCTTTTGACTGATCTTCATCGAGCAGAACTTCGGGCCGCACATCGAGCAGAAGTGGGCCGTCTTGGCGGGTTCGGCGGGGAGGGTCTCGTCGTGGAACTCCCGGGCGGTCTCCGGGTCGAGGGCCAGGTTGAACTGGTCCTCCCAGCGGAACTCGAAGCGGGCGTCGGAGAGCGCGTCGTCCCAGGCCTGGGCGCCGGGGTGGCCCTTGGCGAGGTCCGCTGCGTGGGCGGCGATCTTGTAGGTGATCACGCCGGTCTTGACGTCGTCCCGGTTGGGCAGGCCCAGGTGCTCCTTGGGCGTGACGTAGCAGAGCATGGCGGTGCCCCACCAGGCGATCATGGCGGCGCCGATGCCCGAGGTGATGTGGTCGTAGCCGGGGGCGACGTCGGTGGTGAGCGGGCCGAGGGTGTAGAACGGCGCCTCGTCGCAGATCTCCTTCTGGAGATCCATGTTCTCCTTGATCTTGTTCATCGGGACGTGGCCCGGGCCCTCGATCATCACCTGGACGTCCCGCTCGCGGGCGATCCGGCCGAGCTCGCCGAGGGTCTGCAGTTCGGCGAACTGCGCCTCGTCGTTGGCGTCGGCGATGGAGCCGGGGCGCAGGCCGTCACCGAGCGAGAAGGTGACGTCGTAGCGCGCCAGGATGTCGCAGAGCTCCTCGAAGTTGGTGTAGAGGAAGTTCTCCTGGTGGTGCGCCAGGCACCAGGCGGCCATGATCGAGCCGCCGCGCGAGACGATGCCGGTCTTGCGGCGCGCGGTGAGCGGGACGTACCGCAGCAGCACGCCGGCGTGGACCGTCATGTAGTCGACGCCCTGCTCGCACTGCTCGATGACGGTGTCCCGGTAGACCTCCCAGCTGAGCTCCTCGGCCTTGCCGTCGACCTTCTCCAGGGCCTGGTAGAGCGGCACGGTGCCGATCGGCACGGGGGAGTTGCGCAGGATCCACTCGCGGGTGGTGTGGATGTTGCGGCCGGTGGAGAGGTCCATGACGGTGTCGGCGCCCCAGCGGGTGGCCCAGGTCATCTTCTCCACCTCCTCCTCGATCGAGGAGGTGACGGCGGAGTTGCCGATGTTGGCGTTGATCTTCACCAGGAAGTTGGTGCCGATGATGGCCGGTTCGACCTCGGGGTGGTTCACGTTGACCGGGATGACGGCCCGGCCGCGGGCCACCTCGTCCCGCACGAACTCGGGCTCCAGGCCCTCGCGCAGCGCCACGAATTCCATCTCCGGCGTCACCACGCCCCGCTTGGCGTAAGCGAGTTGGGTGACGGCGACACCACCGCGGCCGCGCAGCGGGCGGCGCGGGCGGCCAGGGAAGACGGCGTCCAGGTTGCGCAGGTTGCCGCCGCGCGGGGAGGTGTGCTTGATCCCGTCGTCCTCGGGGCGCGCCTCGCGGCCGTCGTACTCCTCGACGTCCCCGCGCTGGCGGATCCAGGAGTCGCGCAGGGCGGGCAGCCCGCGCCGCACGTCGGGCTCGTAGGCCGGGTCGGTGTACGGACCGGAGGTGTCGTACAGCGGGACGGTCCGGCCGTTGGTGAGCTGCACCTCGCGGTACGGGACCCGCAGGTCGGGGCGGGATCCGTCGCGGTAGGCCTTGCGCCAGGCCGGGGTGGGGTAACCGGTGCGCTCGCTGCTGGGGGCGCTGTGGGCAGGCTGCGGCTGTGCTTCGAACGTGGTCATCTGACCTCTACTCCCTACGCCGGCATTACCCGGTCCAGGTTCCTGCGGTCGACGCAGCCGTCGGTCCGTCCGTCGACGGTCCGGTCAGCGCCCTCTCAGCCCGGTGCTCCGAGCTCCCGCGTCGCAGGCGGTGTTGCCTGCACATGACGCCCAACACGGTAGCGAGCCGATCGCCGCAGGTCCAGACGGTCTCCGAACGGAATCGGCCGGGCGACGGCCACCGGAAGGACCCGGACGGACGGCGGGAACGCCGAGGCCCGGCCCCCGCGGACGGGGTGCCGGGCCTTCGGAAGTGCTCCGCGCGGCGGTCGGAGCGGGGTCAGCTCTTGGCGGCCTTCTTGACCAGGATCACCACGGCGGCGGCGATGCCGACGACCACCAGCAGCTTGATCACGATGCTCAGCAGGGCGCCGACCACGCCGAACACGAAGGCGATGATGTTCCAGGCCAGTACCAGGACCAGCACCGGGATGACGATGTTGCGCACCCAGGAGGGCAGCGACTTCCAGAGCTCAGCCATGTCGGTTCCTCTTCTCCCCTCGGGCCGGCTGCCGTTCGGTGGCCGCATCCCGCTTGCTTCCGATGCTTCGATCGTACGGGGGCGCAGGCGGCGGAACGAGGGCCTGCGGCCCGGAGAGAACCCCTAGATCACCCCTATCCGCACCCCCGGGAAGACCCCCGAGAAACGGCGGGGGGCGGGTCAGACCGGCCAGCGCTCCCCGCGCCAGGCGGCGTCCCAGAACATCCACTCGTAGCGCGAGGTGGTCCCGAAGTGCTCGACCACCCGGCGCCGTTCGGCCGCCGACAGCTCCTCGCCGAGCCGGTCGGTGAGCGCCAGCACCCGGCGCACCACGGACTGGAAGGCCTCGTCGCCGTAGGTGGCGATCCACTTGGCGTACAGCGGGTCGGGGGAGCCCTGGGCGAGCAGCGCCTCGCCGACCCGGGCGTAGATCCAGTAGCAGGGCAGCACCGCGCCGAGCGCCTCGGCGAACGAACCGCCGTACACGGTGGCCAGCAGGTAGCTGGTGTAGGCCCGGGTGGTGGGCAGCACCGGTTCGGCGGCGGCCTGCTCGGTCGTGCCGCCGAAGGCGGTCAGGAACTCGGCGTGCATCCCCTGCTCGGCGGCCAGCGCCCCGACCGCGTCGTCGGCGAAGGCCCGGACGTCGGCCTCGCCGGGGGCCCTGGCGGCGCAGACGGCGAGCGCGCGGGCGTAGTCGCGCAGGTAGTGGGAGTCCTGGACGACGAAGTGGCGGAACGCCTCGCGCGGCAGGGTGCCGTCGGTGAGGCCGCCGATGAAGGGGTGGGCGAGGATCTCGGCGTAGATCGGCTCGATCGACGCCCAGAGCTCGTCGGTGAGGCTGCGGGTCATACGACCGACTCTACGACGGACGGACGGGGTCAGTCCTCCGGCGGGGAGAACACCACCAGGACCCGCAGTTCCTCGGTGATGTGGTGGAAGCGGTGCGGGGTGCCGGCCGGGACGTACACCACGGTGCCGCGCGCGACGGTCGTGGTCTCGGCGCCGACGGTCAGCTCGGCCCGGCCGCTGATCACCTGGTAGATCTCGTCCTGGTCGTGGGCGGTCTGGGTGTCGGTGTCGCCGGGGGAGAGCGCGTACAGGCCGGCGGACATCCGGGGTTCGCGCAGGAACCGCAGGTACGCGCCGTCGTTGGCCGCCCGCTCGGCGTCCAGTTCGTCCAGCCGGAACACCTTCACCGCTGCCGTCCTCCTCCGTCACCCGCACTTCGGCGGTCCGCCCGGCCCGTCCCGTCCACCTCCCGGGCCAGGGGCATTCAACACCAGCTCCTCCTACGGGACCTTCCCCCGGGCCGGGGCGCCTGTCAGGCTTGGGCGCCATGAAGGGTTTCGTCATCAAAACACTGATCAACGCGGCGGCCATCTGGGTCGCCGCCTGGATCGTCAGCGGCATCCAACTCGCCCAGGGCAAGGCCGACTGGCAGCACAAGGCGCTGACGGTGCTCGGCGTCGCCGTCGTCTTCGGGCTCATCAACTGGCTGATCAAGCCGGTGGTGAAGCTGTTCTCGTTCCCGTTGTTCATCCTCACGCTGGGCCTGATCACCTTTGTGATCAACGCCCTGATGCTGCTGCTCACGTCCTGGGCGTCGACCAAGCTGGAGCTGGACTTCCACGTGGTCAACTTCGGTTCCGCGCTCGTCGGTTCGCTGATCATCAGCCTGGTCGCCTGGGGTCTGCACCTGGCCCTGGACGACGACTGACCCCGTCGTGCGCGGTGTCGCACGCGGACGCGAGAGGGGCCCGTGCCCGGGTGTTCCACCGGGTGCGGGCCCCTTCGTCGTATCCCGGGGACTCAACCCGGGGACTCAACCCGGGGACTCAACCCGCGTCGCATCCCCGGAGGATGTCCGCTAGCTGGGCGTCGAGTTCCCGGCCGGTGAGTTCCTGCCCCATCGGCACCAGCCGGTCGGTGCGCGCCAGGAAGGCGATCAGCGGGGGCGCGGGGGCACGCAGCAGCGCTTCCCCGTTGGGGGAGTGCAGCTCGATGGAGACCTCCGAGAGCTCCCCGCCGACCGGGTGGATGCGCACGTCGCCCTCGCCGGCCGGGCCGCTGAGGCCGTCGAGCAGCAGCTCGCGCGCGAACACCCAGGTGACCGGGGCGTCGCCGGGGAGGTGGAAGGTGCACCGGACCGCGTACGGATCACCGGGCTCGTAGGCCAGGTCCACCACGAGGCTGAAGGACAGCTCGGGCGAGACCACGAGGTTCATCACCAGGTGCCCCTGGACTGTGCTGTGCTGCATGGCGCCAGTACCTCTCTTCTGCCCGGCCTCGGTGTGTGGGGATGAGGGTTCCGCCGGCGGCCGGACATGGTTTCGACGGTTTTGGGCAAGCAATCCGCGTTCGATCCTCATCGTCCATGTTTCGGCAGGTGGTGGACAAGACGTGCTTCTTCACATGGCGAACGAGTGACCTCACCGGGCCCGGCCCGGAGCGTGCGGAGACGACCGGGCGGATCCAGCGGCCGAACGGCGGGCCTCGGAGCACCCACGGCGGGCTCATTCCCCCCATCCCGGGCGTTTCGACCCCGGCCCGGCGCGGGACACTCCCGCACAACGCGCCAGCCCCGGAGGTCGCCATGAGCCCCGACAACCGAACCCCGCCGCCGCGCCCGGTGGTCAAGCGGACCGCGCGGGCGATCCTGCTGGAGCTGGACCCGGACGATCCGCACGGCCCGGCCTCGATCGTGCTGATCCGGCGGGTCCGGCCCGGGGCGCCGCACCCGTACTGGATCACCCCGGGCGGCGGGGTCGAACCCGAGGACCGCACGGTGGTCGAGGCGCTGCACCGCGAGGTGGGCGAGGAACTCGGCGGCAAGGTCGTGGACGTGGTGCCCGCCTTCGTCGACACCATCAGCCACACGCACCACGACGACGGCACCCTGCTCCACCCGCACGGGGTGAAGGTGCAGCACTTCTTCGTCTGCCGGCTGGCCTCGATGGACCTCAGCCGGCGGCACGGGCCCGAGGTGACGGACCCGAACGGCGAGTACGAGGTGGTCCGGCTGCCGTTCACCCGTGAGGGCGTGACCTCGGTGAACGTCGTCCCGCCCAGGCTGCGGGCGTACCTCGCGGCCAACATCGAGGGCATCCGCGCGCTCCTCGCTCCCGACCTCGGCTGACCACCGGGCCGCCGCCCCGGCCGCTGCCCCAGCCCTGCCCTGCCCCGGCCGCTATCCCGCCGCCAGTTCACCGACCAGGTCGTGCCGGATCCGCTCGGCCGGCAGGCCCGCCCGCAGCAGCACCCCGACTCCGCGCCGGACCATCGCGGGCGGGCCGCTGAGCACCGCCTCCCGGTCGGCCCACGGCCCGAACCGGCCCACCACCTCGGGCAGTTCACCGGTCAGCACGCCCTCGGCCGGTCCGGTGCCGGACAGCACCGGCCGTACTGTCAGCCAGGGCAGCCGCCCGGCCAGCTCGCGCAGCGCGTCCAGCTCGTACAGCTCGGCGGCGCTCCGGGCCCCGTAGAACACCTCGACGCTACCCCCGGACGCGCCCTGCTCGGCCGCCTCCTCGACCAGGGCGCGGATCGGCGCGATGCCGGTGCCGCCGCCGAGGCAGAGCAGGTCGGCGCCGGCGGTGTGGTCGACGGTCATCGAGCCGGCCGCCGGGCCCAGCCGCAGGACGTCCCCGGGGGCGGCCCGGTGCACCAGCGCGTTGCTCACCCAGCCCGCCTGGACGGCCTTGACGTGGAAGGTCAGCAGCCCGTCCGGGCGCGGTGCGGAGGCGAAGGAGTAGGGCCGCCAGACCCGCGGCCACCAGGGCGTCTCCAGGCTGCAGTACTGACCGGCCCGGAACGGGTAGGCCTGGTCCGGGCGGACGGTGAGCACCGCGACGTCCCGGGTGCGGTGCTCGTGCCGGACCACCTCGCCCTGCCACCAGGGCGGCGAGGTGCGGGCTGCCTCCTCGGCGGCCTCGATCATGAGGGTGGAGATCAGCCGGTAGGCGCGGCGCCAGGCCAGTTCGGTCTCGGCGTCCCAGCGGCTGCCCGCGTACCGGGCCAGCGCCTGCACCAGGCACTCCCCCACCGGGGCGTAGTGGCCGGTCAGGGTGCCGTAGCGGCGGTGGCCTCGGCCGAGCGCGCTCAGCCGGGTGCGCAGTGCCGCTGGGTCCTCGGCACCGCGGGCGGCGGCCAGCAGAGCGCGGAACAGCCGGTCGCGCTGGACGTCCATGGCGGCGGGGAAGAGCGAGCGGACCTCGGGGTGGTGCAGGAAGAGCAGGGCGTAGAAGTGCGCTGTGGCCCGGTCGGCGACCGGCTCGACCACCGCGAGGCTGGCCCGGATCAGCTCGATGTCCCGTGCGGTGAGCGGGAGTTCGACGCCGGAGGCGGCAGCGATCGGAACCACGCCGACCGGCGTTCCGGGCGCCGACGGCCCGGCGGCCGGTGGCGCCGGGTACGGCCCGACGGCCGGTGGCGTAGCCCAGGCTTCGCTCCAACTGTCGCCGGGGCCAGCCCAGTTGAGACTGGGGGCAGCGGTGAGCAGCGGCTGGAAGGAGGGGGCGGTGCCGGTGGTCGAGGGCGGCTCCGGGTAGCTGGGCGCGGGGACGGCCGGCGGCTCGGTGGGCGGGGGCGGCACGACCGGCGGCACGACCGGCGGCACGACCGGCGGCACGACCGGCGGCAGGTGCACCGCCGTGGGCGGCAGGTCGGGCGGGTCCGCCGGCACCGGCGGCACCTCCGGCAGGCCCGGGACGGAGGCGGCCTCCGCCGAGCCGTGCCCGGTGCGGATCAGGAGTGTTCTGCGGGACTTCACCGCAACGTTTCGAGTACCCAAGAGAATCGTTTCGCCTCCGGCCGGCCTGCGCCACCACCTGGCTTGTCTCTGCTGACGCCTAGGCAGCGTGGCACGCCCGAACTGCTCATCCGACAAATCATGTGAAGCCCGCACGCCCGGCCCGGGAACGCGCTACTCTCGCTCGATCGGCGGTCGCCCTGAGTGCCGAGCAGCACACCCAGGGCGACCCCGCCCTGCTCGGAGCGGTCCAGCTCCGGCCCGCTCAGAGCTGCCGCAGCAGCATCCCCGGCTGTTCGACACAGTCGGCCACGAACCGCAGGAAACCGCCCGCCGTCCCGCCGTCGCAGACCCGGTGGTCGAAGGTGAACGACAGCTGGGTCACCTCGCGGACCGCCAACTGCCCGCCGTGCACCCAGGGTTTGGCCACGATCCGGCCGACCCCGAGCATCGCCGCCTCGGGGTGGTTGAGGATCGGGGTGGAGCCGTCCACGCCGAACACCCCGTAGTTGTTCAACGTGAAGGTTCCGCCGGTCAGTTCGGCTGGAGTGAGCGACCCACTGCGCGCCGACTCGGTCAACCTGGCCAGCTCCTCGCCGAGTTGCTCGGTGCTGCGGGTGTGGGCGTCCCGGACCACCGGGACGACCAGTCCGCGCTCCCCCTGGGCCGCGAAGCCCAGGTGCACCGCCGAGTGCCGGACGATGCCCGAACCATCCTCGGTCACACTGGAGTTGAGCTCGGGGAAGCGCGCCAGAGCCACCGTGCAGATCCGGGCCAGCAGCGCCAGCACGCTCACCTTCGGCCCCGGCGTGGCATTCAACTGCCTTCGCAGCGACATCAGTTCGGTGGCGTCGGCGTCCACCCAGCAGGTCGCGGCGGGAATCTCCCGGTGGCTGCGGCTGAGCTTCTCGGCCACCGCCTTGCGCAGCCCGCGCAGCGGGACGACGTCGTCCCCCGGAGCCGCGACGGCCGGAGCGGCCACCACCGGAGCGGCCACCTTGGCCGCTACCGCCCGTTCGACGTCCGCCCGCATGATCAGCCCGTCCGGCCCGCTGCCGGTGAGCGCGGCCAGGTCGACCCCCTGCTCCCGGGCCAACCGCCGCACCAGCGGCGAGATCACCGGCACCACGACCGGAGCGGTCGGCGCAACCGGAGCGACCGGAACGGTCGGCGCGACGGGAGCAACCGGAGCGGTCGGCGCGACCGCGACCGCCGCCGGGGCGGCGGCCCCCACCCGGCGCCGCCGTCCACCCCTGCTCTCGGCCACCCCGTACCCGACCAGCGGCCGCTCGACCTCCGCCGACAGCGCGGCCGGAGCCTCCGGAGCGCCCTCCGGGGAACCGTCCGAACCCGCCGAGGCCACCGCGACCGTCACCAACGGCGCGCCCACGGCGATCTCCTCGCCCTCCGCGCCGTACCGCGCGGTGACCACCCCGCCGTACGGGCAGGGCACCTCCACCACGGCCTTGGCCGTCTCCACCTCCACCACCGGCTGGTCGACCGCGATCACCTCGCCGACCTCGACCATCCAGCGCACCACCTCCGCCCCGGTGAGCCCCTCACCGAGGTCGGGCAGCCGGAACTCCCGTACGACGGGCATCATCCTCAGTCCTCCCACTGCAGCCGGGCGACCGCGTCCAGGATCCGGTCCACTCCGGGCAGGTGGTGGTGCTCCAGCATCGGCGGCGGGTACGGGATGTCGAAGCCGGTGACCCGCAGCACGGGCGCGGCCAGGTGGTGGAAGCAGCGCTCGGTGATCCGGGCGGCGATCTCCGCGCCGGTGCCGCCGAAACCGCTCGCCTCGTGCACCACCACGGCGCGCCCGATCGAGCGCACCACCCGGGTGACGGTCTCGTCGTCGAAGGGCACCAGGGTGCGCAGGTCGAGCACCGCGAGCTCCCAGCCCTCGGCCCGCGCCGCCTCGGCCGCCTCCAGGCAGACCGGCAGCGAGGGGCCGTAGGTGATCAGCACGGCGGAGGTGCCGGTGCGCCGCAGTGCGGCCTTCCCGATCGGCTCGACCGGCGCGGTCGGGTCGAGGTCGGCCTTGCCCCAGTAGAGCCGCTTGGGCTCCAGGAAGACCACCGGGTCGTCGGAGGCGATCGAGGCGCGCAGCAGCCCGTAAGCGTCGGCGACCGTCCCGGGGGTGACCACGTGCAGGCCGGGGGTGCTGGCGTAGTACGCCTCGGAGGCGTCGCTGTGGTGCTCGACGCCGCCGATGCCGCCGCCGTACGGGATGCGCACGGTGATCGGCAGCGGGAGCCGGCCGGCCGTGCGGTTGCGCATCTTGGCGACGTGCGAGAACAGCTGCTCCAGCGCCGGGTAGGCGAAGGCGTCGAACTGCATCTCGACCACCGGGCGCAGCCCGTACATCGCCATGCCGATCGCGGTGCCGAGGATGCCGGCCTCGGCGAGCGGGGTGTCCAGGCAACGGTCGGCGCCGAACTCGGCGGTGAGCCCGTCGGTGATCCGGAAGACGCCGCCGAGCGCGCCGACGTCCTCACCGAGCACATGGACCGTCGGGTCCTCCCGCAGGGCGTCCCGCAGCGCGGAGTTGAGCGCCTGCGCCATGCTCAGGGTGCGGGTGGGGGTTGAGGTCGACATCAGTGCTGCACCTCGGCTTCGGCGGCCAGCTCGGCGGCCAACTGGGCTGCCTGTTCCCGCAGTTGCGGGGTCGGATCGGCGTAGACATGGGCGAACAGGGCCATCGGGTCGAGCTCCGGGTCGGCATGGAACTCGGCCCGCATCCGGGCCGCCAGCGTCTCGGCCTCGTCGGCTGCCTGCTGGACCAACTCGTCGTCCAGGATGTCGAGTTCGCGCAGGGCGCGGTCCATCAGCAGGATCGGGTCGTGCTCCCGCCAGGCCTCCACCTCGGACTCGGTGCGGTAGCGGGTGGCGTCGTCGGCGTTGGTGTGGGCCTCGATCCGGTAGGTCAGCGCCTCGACCAGGGTCGGGCCGTCGCCGGCGCGGGCGCGCTCTACCGCCTCGCTGAGCACCGAGTGCAGGGCGGGCGCGTCATTGCCGTCCACCAGCCGGCCCGGCATGCCGTAGCCGACCGCCTTGTGGGCGAGGCTGGGCGCTGCGGACTGCGCGCTGAGCGGGACGGAGATCGCGTAACCGTTGTTCTGCACCAGGAAGACCACCGGCGCCCGCAGCACGGCGGCGAAGTTCAGCGCCTCGTGGAAGTCACCCTCGCTGGTGCCGCCGTCGCCGAGCAGGGCCAGCGCGACCGCCGGCTCGCCGCGCAGCCGGGCGGCGTGGGCCAGTCCGACGGCGTGCGGGGCCTGGGTGCCGAGCGGGGTGCAGAGCGGGGCGGTCCGGCTGGCGCGGGGGTCGTAGCCGGTGTGGGCGTTGCCGCGCAGCAGGGTCAGCGCCTCCAGCGGGTCGACCCCGCGGGAGACCACCGCGAGGGTGTCGCGGTAGCTGGGGAACAGCCAGTCGCGCTCGCCGAGCACCAGGGCGGCGGCGACCTGGCAGGCCTCCTGCCCGGTGGACGCCGGGTAGACGGCGAGGCGGCCCTGCTTGGTCAGAGTGGTGGCCTGCTGGTTGTAGCGGCGGCCGACGACGAGTCGCCGGTAGAGCTCGCGCAGCAGCGCCGGGTCGTACTTCTCCAGCGCGGGGGTGCCGAGCACCCGGACGGGGGAGACGTCCGGGAGGAGCGGGGCCGGATCGGTGCGCGGGGCGGTGGCCCCGGGCATCCAGCCGGGCACTCCGGTGTGGTGTCTGTGGTCGAGAACGGTCATCTCGGGGCACCTCCATGGGTGGCGGGGGCTCCCTACCGATTGTTCGGTCGTCTGTTCACTTTGACCAGAAGCGTGACAAGGTGGTGGACATTCGGCCCGAGTGGCGGTCGACTGGTGGCAGTGTGTCCAATCGTCGAGGGTGGGGGGTCATGTCGGCTGAACAGATGTCCAGACTCGACCGGGTCGACCGGTCGATCCTGCGGCTGCTGCAGCAGGACGGCCGCGCCTCGATCCGCTCGGTGGCCGAGCGGGTGCACGTGTCCCGGGCCAATGCGTACGCCCGGATCTCCAGGATGGTCGAGGACGGCATCATCCGCGGCTTCACCGCCCGGGTGGACCACGAACGGGCAGGTCAGGGCGCGTCCGCGTACATCACCCTGAAGATCGTGCAGAACTCCTGGCGCACCGTGCGGGAGCAGCTGCTGGCGCTGCCCGGGGTCGCCCACATCGCCCTGGTCGGCGGGGACTTCGACGTCCTGCTGCTGGTGCACACCGCCGACAACCACGCCCTGCGGGAGCTGGTGCTCAACCGCATCCAGTCCATCCCGCAGGTGCTCGGCACCCAGACCATGCTGGTGTTCGAGGAGACCGACCAGGTGCCGCCGGACTAGGGTCTGTCCGGCGGATCCTGTCGGATCGGCGCGCGGCGCCCGCCTGCCGCGCCCGTACCCGGCCGCCCGCCTACCGCGCCCGCAGCCCGTCGAAGGCCAGGTGCACCACGGCGTCCGCGACCCCGTCGGCCGCCTTCAGCCCCGGCCGGTACCACTCCACGATCGAGTTGATCATCCCGAACAGCAGCCGGGTGGCCAGCCGCGGCTCCACGTCCCCGCGCAGCGAGCCGTCCGCGACGGCCGCCCGCACCAGCTCCGCCACCTGGTGGTCGAAGTCCCGGCGCCGCTCCAGCGCCCACAGCTCGGTGGCCGTGTTGCCGCGCACCCGCAGCAGCAGGGTCACGTACGGCAGCTCCGCCAGCAGCACCTCCGCGGTGCGCCGCACCACGTGCTCCAGCCGGTGCACCGCCGGGCCGGTCACCGCCGCCGGCTCGGCCAGGATCGCGAACAGCCCGTCCAGCGCCCGCCCGACGGCCAGCCGCAGCAGTTCCTCCTTGCCGCGGACGTGGTGGTAGATCGAGGACTTGGAGATCCCGGCCGCCCGGGAGAGGTCCTCCATCGAGGTGCCGTCGTATCCGCGCTCGTTGAACACGTCGACGGTCACCGCGAGCAGTGACTCGACGGTGTAGGCGGTGCGCGTGGTGTGATCGGCCATCCTCCGAGTATCCCCGGCCGCCCCGCCCGGTACGCGATCGGGTCCAGCTGGTCCACACCAGCCGGAGAGGGGACCCCCTAGACTCGGCGGACGATCGTCCACGTCCAGCAGCCTGGGGTTCGCAGCTGATGAACGCAATACCGGCAGTCTCCTCCGACGTGCCCGACCAGCGCAGCGGGCAGCCGGAGGGCTCCCCGCGCACCTGGCAGGAGCGCGCCCAGGCACTGGTGGTGCGGTTCGGCCCGGCCGTGTGGTGCTACGCGGTGCTCAAGCTGATCGGCTTCACCGTCTTCATGAAGCTGCTCTCCTTCGCCGGCGACTACGCCAAGAAGCCGGCCCGGTTCGGCGGCGGCGCCAACCCCTGGGACGTGCTGGCCAGCTGGGACGGCTGGTGGTACCAGCAGGTCGCCCAGTTCGGTTACCACCCGGCGCTGGTGCCGATCCCGGGCGGCCAGCCGGGCTTCAACATCGAGCAGAACTCGGCCGCCTTCTTCCCGCTCTATCCGGGCCTGATGCGGCTGACCTCGGACGCCACCGGCCTCGGCCTCTACGGCGCCGGGATGCTGGTCTCGGTGCTGGCCTCGCTGTTCGCCGCCGCCGGGATCTACGCCGTGGTGGAGAAGCTGTCCGGCCCCCGCGCGGGCGTGATCGCGGCCGGACTCTGGGCGATCGCGCCCGGCTCGGGCGCGGAGTGGGCGGTCTACTCGGACTCGCTGTTCGTCGCGCTGGCGGCCTGGGCCTGCTACCTGGTGATGACCAAGCAGTGGGTGGCGGCCGGGGTGGTGACCCTGGTCGCCGGGCTCAACCGGCCGACCGCGGCGGCGCTGATCGGCGCGGTCGGCCTGGCCGCGCTGGTCGAGCTGTACCGGCGGGAGAGCGGAGTGCTGCGCCCGCTGGCGGCGATGCTGCTGGCCCCGGTCGGCCTGCTGGGCTACGTGGCCTGGGTGGGCTCGCGGACCGGCGAGTGGGGCGGCTACTTCCGGCTGCAGCACGACGCCTGGCTGCACTACTTCGACGGCGGCCAGGGCACCTGGCAGGCGATCCGCGGGGTGCTGCTGGGCCGCAGCGACTACCCCTTCGCGTTCCCCGTGCCGGACCTCCTGGCCACCCTGATCGTGTTCAGCCTGCCGGTGCTGATCGTGCTGCTGGTGCGGCTGCGCCCGCCGCTGGTGCTGACCGCCTACACGCTGGCCACGATCGTCTCGGTGCTCGGCAGCCTGGGCATCTTCGGCAACGTGTCGCGCTACCTGCTGCCGGCCTTCCCACTGTTCATCGCGCTCGCGGTGGGGATGCGCAAGCTCAGCTGGCCGGTGCTGGCGACGGTGCTGGGGACGGGGGCGATCGCCTCGGGCTGGTACGCCGGGTACGTGATCTTCGAGCTCGGGGTGCCGTAGACCCGGCCCGCCGAAGGCCCCCCGGGGGCGCGTCCGACCAGGACGCGCCCCCGTCCCTTTCCCGCCCCCGCGCCCCGTCCCTTTCCCGCCCCTGCCCCGTCCGCTTCCCGCCCCCGGCGCCCCGGCCGCAATCCGTTCCCGGCACCCTCTTGAACCGACCGATCGTTCGGTTACCCTGTGACGTGTCCCGTCCTCCCCTCTGAGGAGCGCACAGATGTCCGCAGCGGTCACCCACCCCTTCGTCGGCGAGCTGGTCGAGCGCCACCAGGCCACCCTGGACGCCGCGCTCGCCGCCGCCGCGAAGCGCGACTACTGGTCCCCGTACCCCGAGTTCCCGAAGGCCTACGGCGAGAGCGGCCCGGCGGACGGCAAGGCCGCCTTCGACGCGCTGCTCGGCAAGCCTTTCGCCCTCGACAGCCACCCCGGCGACGGCGACCAGGTCGGCGGCGAGGCCTCCCCGTACGGCATCGAGCTGGGCATCACCTACCCGCACGCCGCCCCGGACGCGCTGATCGCCGCGCTGAGCGCCGCCCGGCCCGGCTGGGCCGCCGCCTCGCCGCTGCACCGCGCCGCCGTCTGCCTGGAGATCCTGCACCGGATCAACGCCCGCTCGCACGAGTTCGCCCAGGCCGTCATGCACACCACCGGCCAGGCCTACGGCATGGCCTTCCAGGCCGGCGGCCCGCACGCCCAGGACCGCGGCCTGGAGGCCGTCGCCTACGCGTACGCCGAGCAGACCCGGCTGCCCGAGCAGGCCGGCTGGACCAAGCCCCAGGGCAAGCGCGAGCCGCTGGTCATGACCAAGCAGTTCACCGTCGTCCCGCGCGGCCTCGCCCTGCTGATCGGCTGCAACACCTTCCCCACCTGGAACGGCTACCCGGGCCTGTTCGCCTCGCTGGCCACCGGCAACCCGGTGCTGGTCAAGCCGCACCCGCGGGCCGTGCTGCCGCTCGCGCTGACCGTCGCGATCGCCCGCGAGGTGCTCGCCGAGGCCGGCTTCGACGCCAACCTGGTCTGCCTGGCCGCCGAGCACGAGGGCGGCACCGTCGCCCAGTCGCTCGCCGTCCGGCCCGAGATCAAGATGATCGACTACACCGGCTCCACCGCCTTCGGCGACTGGCTGGAGGAGCACGCCAAGCAGGCCCAGGTCTACACCGAGAAGGCCGGCGTGAACGCGGTGGTGATCGACTCCACCGACGACTACAAGGGCATGCTGGGCAACCTGGCCTTCGCGCTCTCCCTCTACACCGGCCAGATGTGCACCACCCCGCAGAACCTGCTGATCCCGCGCGGCGGCATCGGCACCGACCAGGGCGACAAGTCCTTCGACCAGGTGGTCACCGACCTCGCCGCCGCCATCGAGGGCCTGCTCTCCGACGACGCCCGGGCCGCCGCCATCCTCGGTGCCGTGGTCAACCCGGGCGTGCTGCAGCGCTCGGCCGCCGCGGCCGGCGGCGAGTACGGCGAACTCGCCCTCGCCCCGCGCGCGGTGGTCTCGCCTGACTTCCCCGGCGCGACCCTGCGCACCCCGGCGCTGGTCAAGCTGGACGCCGACAAGCCCGACGACCGCTCGGTCTTCCGCAGCGAGTGCTTCGGCCCGGTCACCTTCGCCGTCGCCGTCGAGTCCACCCCCGCCGCCGTGGAACTGCTGCGCACCACGGTCCGCGAGAAGGGCGCCATGACGGCCTCCGGCTACACCACCTCCCCCGCGGTGGAGGCCCTGCTGGTCGAGGCCGCGCTGGACTCGGGCGTCTCGCTGTCGCTCAACCTCACCGGCGGCGTCTACCCCAACCAGACCGCCGCCTTCTCCGACCTGCACGGCACCGGCGCCAACCCGGCCGCCAACTCGGCCTACTGCGACGGCGCCTTCGTCGCCAACCGGTTCCGCACCGTGGAGATCCGCCGCCACGGCTGAGCCGGCCCGACCCCTCGAACCCCCCGTGTCCCCCGGCGGCCGACGGCCACCGGGGGACCGGCGGTTCACAGCTCCAGCCGCGCCCGCGATGATGGAGGCTGGGAGAGCGCCGGAAACGGCGTCCAACCGCCCTCCGAACAACGGGAGCTGATACATGGCCGTGAAGCCGACGACCGAAACCGACGTCATCATCGTCGGCGCCGGACCGACCGGACTGCTGCTGGCCGGCGACCTCGCCGCCGCCGGGGTCGGCGTCACCGTCCTGGAGAAGCGCACCAACGAGTCGAACCTCACCCGTGCCTTCGCCGTGCACGCCCGCACCCTGGAACTGCTGGACGCCCGGGGCATCGCCGAGGAAGTCATCGCCACCGGCCGCCCGCTCAGCGGGCTGAGGATGCTGAACAAGGTCGGCATCGACCTCAGCACCCTGCCCAGCCGCTTCCCGTTCGTCCTGATCACCCCGCAGTACCACGTCGAACGGGTGCTCCAGGAACGGGCCGTACGGGCCGGCGCCACCATCCTGCGCGGCGCCGAGGTCACCGGACTGCGCCAGGACGCCGAGGGCGTCACCCTGGAGACCGGCGACGGCCGGACGCACCGGGCCCGCTACGCCGTCGGCACCGACGGCGTCCGCTCCGCCGTCCGCGAACTGCTCGGCATCCCCTTCCCCGGCGAGTCCGTGGTCGACTCGGTGGTACTGGCCGACGTCCGGCTGGAGCGGGAGCCCGCCGACGCGATCGCCGTGGGCGCCAACAAGAGCGGCTTCTCCTTCATCGCCCCGTTCGGCGACGGCTGGTACCGGGTCATCGCCTGGGACCGCAACGAGCAGCACCCGGACGGCACCACGCCCACCCCCGAGCAGCTCACCGCGATCGTCCGGGCCACCCAGGGCGAGGACTTCGGCCTGCACGACGTGCGGTGGAGCTCGACCTTCCACAGCGACGAGCGGCAGGCCCCCAACTACCGCTCCGGCCGGGTCTTCCTGGCCGGCGACGCCGCCCACTGCCACTCCCCGGCCGGCGGCCAGGGCATGAACACCGGCCTCCAGGACGCCGCCAACCTCTCCTGGAAGCTCGCCGCCGCCCTCCGCGGCGGGGCCGGCGACGCGCTGCTGGACACCTACCAGAGCGAGCGGCACCCGGTCGGCAAGGCGGTGCTGCGCACCTCCGGCGCGCTGATCCGGATCGCCCTCGCCGAGTCCGCCCCCACCCGTGCCCTGCGCGGAGCGCTCACCGCGATCGGCGGCCACCTGGACCTGCTCACCGAGCGCGGCGCCCGGATGGTCTCCGGCATCGAGATCTCCTACCCGGCCCCCAAGGGCGCCCACCCGCAGGTCGGCAAGCGCGTACCGGACCTTCGGCTGACCGCCCTCAGCAAGCCCGCCGAGGGCGCCCCGGCCGGCCCCGAGCGGCTCTACGAGGCGCTGCGCGCCGGGAAGTTCGTCCTGGTCAGCAATGACGAGCTGGCCGCCACCGGGCCCTGGGCGGACCACCTGGTCTGCGCCGCCCCGGCCGACCCGCACGGCAAGCTCGCCGACACCGTCCTGCTGATCCGCCCGGACGGCTACGTCGCCTGGGGCGCCGTCGACCCGGGCCAGGGCGAACTGCGCGAGGCCCTCACCAGCTGGCTGGGCGCCCCCGCCGACGCCTGACCCGCCCGCTCGTCCCCGCGTTCCGCCAGGGGCGCGGGGACGGCCCGCCCGCCGACCAGTCGTCGTTCGGTCGTCCGTGAGGGCGTTTCTTCGAACTCCCGTCTGCGGGGCGACGCCGACGCTTCGTTCGGTCGTCCGTTAACCCCGCGCCTTCACGTAGTGCCGCGCCGCCTTCGCCCGGTTCCCGCAGACCGCCATCCGGCACCACCGCCGGCGCCCGTTCTGCGAGGCGTCGAAGAAATGCAGAATGCACGCCTCGTGTGCGCACTGCTTCACCCGGTGGGCGCCCTGCCCGAGCAGCCCGAGGAAGTCGTCCGCCGCCAGCCAGGGCGCCAGCCACTCCGGCCGGTCGACCTCGACCCGCTCCTCGGCCCCGCCCGGCCCGGCCGTCCGCCGGATCCGCCCGTGCGCCAGCACCGCGTCCAGCCCGCTCCGCCCGGCCGCGCCCAACTCGCCTTGCTCGCGTGCCTCCTGGGCGGCGAGCAGGATCGCCTCGCGGGCCTGCCGGATCGCCGTCAGCCCGGCCTCGTCAGCCGTGCAGCGCCCGCTCAGCCCGTTGCTGGAGAGCCAGATCCCGTACTGCTCGACATCGGTGAGCGCGTCGTTGACGGGTGTGCCGGCCCAACGGGTGTTGAGCAGGTCGAGCGCCAGCGGCTCGCCGATCAGCGGCCGGTGGTCCCTCGGGTCCGGCGTCACGTCAGTCATGGCCCTCCCTCGGCTCGGTCCGATTCTACGGCCGGTCCCGGCGCGGCGAATCGGTATGGACCGTCACCGGAATTCCGGCCATTCACTGTATGGAATCCCCCGCTTTCCACGCCTCCACAGTTGACTGTTTTTTAGCAACCAATTGCCCGTCCATGATCCAAAGCACCGATCCGCTCTGACATGTTCTAGCCAGCGTTCCCGAACCCCTCGGAACGCCTTGCCCCTTGCCGGCTCCCCACAGCCGGCCGGAGGAGGATCCGTGCGCCCCCGTTCCCTCGCCCTCGCCGCGGCGATAGCCGTCCTGCCGCTGACCGCCGTCTCGCTCGGCGTCTCCACCGCGCAGGCCGCCACCCCCCACGCGGCCCCGCGCGTCGCCCTGCCGAACACCGTGAACCCCGCGGTGGCCCACGCGGAGAAGAAGGGTGACGTCCCGGCCGAGCAGCAGATCTCGGTGGCCGTCAGCCTCAAGCTGCGCAACGCCGACCAGCTGGACCGCTTCCTCACCGCGGTCACCACGCCCGGCACGCCGGAGTTCGGCAAGTACCTGACGCCGGAGCAGTTCAGCGCGCAGTTCGCGCCCACCCAGCAGGCCGTCGACCAGGTCAAGGCCTACCTGACCGCCCAGGGCCTGACCGTGGGCGACATCAGCGCCAACCGCCAGGTGGTCAACGCCCACGGCACCGCCGCGCAGATCTCGCAGGCCTTCGGCACCCACGAGAGCGCCTACGTCGACCCGCAGCAGCAGCGCACCTTCTTCGCCAACGACGACGCCGCCTCGATCCCCGCCGAACTGGCCTCCGTGGTCCAGGGCCTGAGCGGCCTGGACAACCACGCGGTGCGCAAGGGCCGGATCGCCACGCCGAACTCGGTGACGCCGAACGCCGCCACCGCCACCCCGAACGGCATGGCCCCGGCCCAGTACCGGGGCGCCTACAACCTGGACAAGACCGGCGCCGACGGCACCGGCACCACGGTCGCCCTCTGGGAGTTCGACGGCTACAAGTCCTCGGACCTGACCACCTACGACTCGCAGTACGGCCTGACCGGCCCGGCCGTCTCCACCGTCGCGGTGGACGGCGCGAACTACGACTCCTCGCCCGGCCAGGGCGAGGGCGAGGTCGAGCTGGACAGCGAGATCGTCCGCGGCGCGGCCCCCAAGGCCACCCAGCTGCTCTACGAGGCCCCCAACAGCGACCAGGGCGAGATCGACATGGCCAACAAGATCGTGGCCGACAACAAGGTCTCGGTCATCTCGATCTCCTGGGGCACCTGCGAGCCGGACACCACCGCCGCCTCGATGACCGCCGTCGACAACGCCTTCAAGCAGGCCGCCGCCCAGGGCATCTCGGTGTTCTCCGCCTCCGGGGACGACGGCTCGCGCGACTGCACCCGCTCGGCCAGCGGTTCGGGCGTCACCTCGGTCGACTTCCCGGCCTCCAGCCCGCACCAGACCGGCGTCGGCGGCACCAACCTCCAGGTCACCGGCAGCAACGGCTACTCCTCGGAGAGCGCCTGGAGCACCGCCGGCGGCGGCGTCTCCACCGTGTTCGCCAAGCCCAGCTGGCAGACCGGCACCGGCGTCAACGGCACCATGCGCACCGTCCCGGACGTCGCCTCCAACGCCGACCCGCAGAGCGGCTTCGCGATCTACACCGGCGGTGGCTGGAACGTCTACGGCGGCACCAGCGCGGCCGCGCCGCTGTGGGCCGGCTACGCAGCCCAGTTCAACCAGAAGGCCAAGGCCGCCGGGCAGCCCGCCCTCGGTGAGGCGAGCCCGAAGCTGTACGCGGTCGCGAACAGCGCCGGCTACGGCAGCGCCTTCCACGACGTGACCAGCGGCGCCAACCAGGACTTCGCCACCAAGACCGGCTACGACCAGGTCACCGGCTGGGGCAGCCCGGTCGCCGACGCCCTCACCACCGCCCTGCTCGGCGGCAGCACCGGCGGAAGCACCGGCGGCACCACCCCGCCGCCCGCCGGCGGCTGCACCGCCGCCCAGCTGATCGGCAACGGCGGCTTCGAGAGCGGCACCGCCGCCCCCTGGACGGCCTCCGGCAGCGTGCTGGACAACAGCTCCTCCGAGCCGGCCCACTCGGGCAGCTGGAAGGCCTGGCTGGACGGCTACGGCACCACCCACACCGACACCCTGTCGCAGACCGTCACGGTCCCGGCCGGCTGCGCCTCCGCGACCCTCACCTTCGCGCTGCACATCGACACCGCGGAGACCGGCGCCACCGCGTACGACAAGCTGACCCTGAAGGCCGGCAACACCACGCTGAAGACCTGGTCCAACGCGGACGCGGCCGCCGGCTACGTGCAGCAGACCCTGGACCTGACCTCCTTCGCCGGCCAGACCGTGACCCTCACGTTCACCGGCACCGAGGACGGCTCCAACCAGACCAGCTTCGTGATCGACGACGTCGCGCTGAACGTCAAGTGATCACCATCCGGTAGCACCACCCAGTCCCCCGCCGGGGCGGCGCCGACACGGCCCGCCCCGGCGGTGTCCGTTCCGCCCGGTTCGCCACCCTTCCGGGGCTCGCGTTCCGGCCGTGTTTCCACACTGTTTCAAGATCGCTAACCATCCGGTTCACCTGCCGTGACCACTGTCATACGCGCGACTGATGACGTAGCCTCTCGACCGTGCATAGGGTTCCCCAAAGCTCGGTGAAGCTGCTGGCGGCGCGCCCCGGCGCCGGTCCGGCGCCACCGCACTCACCTGGCGGGGAGGGTCACCGCATGGCCGCACAGCAACCTCAGGACGCCGCGCGGTTGCGGCTGGTCGGATCGCATACGGAGCGTCCCGACCCGCCCGCCCCGGCGCCCCCCACGAACCCCGCCCCGCCGACCCCCGCGCCGTCCGCCGGCCGCCCCGCCCCGGCCGGCGGCTTCGCGGACGCCCTGCACCTGGCGATCGAGGCCAGCGGCCTCAGCCTGGACCGGATCCGCGCCGCCCTGGCCCAACGCGGCGTCAGGGTCAGCGTCACGACGCTGAGTTACTGGCGCCGCGGCCGCAGCCAGCCCGAGCGGGCCAGCTCGCTGCGCGCCGTCCACCTGCTGGAGGAACTGCTCGGCCTGCCGCACAGCTCGCTCTCCTCGCTGCTCGGCCCGCCCCGCCCGCGCGGCCGCTGGGCCGCCGCCGCCAACACCCTCCACCTCGGACTGGAGGACGTCTGGCCGGGCGAGCAGGAGATCGCCTCGATCTTCGCCGAGCTGGACGCCCCGCCGGCCGGCGAGCTGGAGCGGCTCAGCATCCACGACTCGTACTACGTGGACGCCGAGCGGCGCGCCAACCTGCTGCGGATGCGCCAGGTGGTGCGCGCGACCGTCGGCGGCGTCGGCCGCTGCCTGGTCGTGCACAAGGCCGACGAGGAGGCCACCGGCTGCCCGGAGATCACCTCGGTGCGGCACGGCCGGCTCGGCCGGGTCCGCCGCCGCCCGGAGGTCGGGCTGACCGTCGCCGAGCTGATGCTGGACCGCCCGCTCGGGCACGGCGACAGCACGGTCTTCGAGTACGAGGTGGAGATCCCGCCGGGCGGCCCGACCATGGAGTACAGCCGCCGCTTCGCCACCACGGTGCGCGAGTACGTGCTCCAGGTGCACTTCGACCCGGCGGCCGTCCCGGTGCACTGCGAGCGCTACGACCGCGAGCCCGGCGCCGACGTCGACCACCGCCGCGAGCAGCTGTGGATCGGCGCCTCGGCGAGCGCCCACGTCCTGGCCCCGGACCAGCAGCCGGGCCACATCGGCATCCGCTGGGAATGGCCGTAGCGCCACCCCCTCCCCGAGCCCCAGGAGCCCCGTCGGACCACCGGTCCGGCGGGGCTCCCGCGTTCCCCCGACCCCTTCCCTCGCTCCCTTCACCTAACCCCTTCATGCCCACATACCGGTTGACGCTCCATCACCTAACCTTTAATCTCATGAACATCGGTTAGGCAAGAGCCTCGCCGGAAGCCCCAGACCCGGGAGTGACCAGGCATGTCCAGCACCACCGCGCTCCGCACCCTGCAGACCGGCCACGTGGGCCTGAACGTCACCGACCTGAGCCGCTCGACCGACTTCTACCGCGCCGTCCTCGGTCTCCAGCTCACCCACCAGGGCACCGACCCCGAGCGCCGCTTCGCCATGCTCGGCCGCGACGGCCGCCTGGTGCTCACCCTCTGGCAGCAGAGCGCCGGCACCTTCTCCACCGCCACCCCCGGCCTGCACCACCTCTCCTTCGAGGTGGAGACCCTCGACGAGGTCCGCGCCACCGAGGAACTGCTGCGCGGACTGGGCGCCGAGTTCGCCTACGACGGCGTCGTCCCGCACGCCGAGGGCTCCACCTCCGGCGGCATCTTCTTCAGCGACCCGGACGGCATCCGTCTGGAGGTCTACACCCGCACCGGAGTCGACGAGACCGCCGCCCAAGCCCCCCACGCCTCCGCCCCCACCTGCGGATTCTTCTAAGGCCACGCCATGACCAGCACCGCCACCCCCTACCACCCCGGCGAGCGGACCGCCCAGGCCCGCGCCGGAGCGACCGACCGCGCCGACCACGCCGGCCGCTCGATCCGCGACACCGTCCCGGCGGTGGCCGCCCGCTTCCTCACCGAGCGGCGGATGCTGGTGGTCGGCGCCGCCGACCCGGACGGCCGGGTCTGGGCCACCCAGCTGTCCGGCCCGGCCGGCTTCCTGCGGGCCCCCGACGAACGCACCATGACGGTCGCCACCCGCCCGGCCGAGGCCGATCCGCTGGCCGAGGCGCTGGCCCGCCCGGCGCAGCTGGGCACCATCGCCCTGGACCCGGCCGGTCGGCGCCGGATGCGGCTCAACGGCCGCTCGGCCCCGGACGGCCGGGGCGGGCTGGTGGTCCACTCCGAGGAGGTGGTGTCCAACTGCCCCAAGTACATCCAGCGCCGCACCCCGCTGGACCGCCCGGGCGCCGGCGCGCCCCGCACGGTCGCCTCGGGACCGGTGCTCTCGACCGCGCAGCGGCTGGCCGCGGGCACCGCCGACACCTTCTTCATCGCCACCACCGGCCCGGACGGCCGGGTGGACGCCTCGCACCGCGGCGGCTTCCCCGGCTTCCTGGAGGCGGTGGCACCGGACCGGCTGCGCTGGCCCGAGTACCGGGGCAACAGCATGTTCCTGACCCTCGGGAACCTGGAGCTGGACCCGCGGGCCGGGCTGCTGCTGCCCGACTGGGAGACCGGCGGGGCGCTGCTGGTCACCGGCGAGGCCCGCACCGACTGGTCCGAGGAGGCCCGGCAGTCCGCCCCCGGCGCCGAGCGGATGGTCGAACTGACCGTCACCGGCGTCCGCGAGCTCGCCGACGCCACCCCGCTGACCTGGACCGATCCCGAGTACTCGCCCGCCAACCCGCGCTGACGCCGACTCAGCGTCCGTACCGGCCCGGCCAGGGGTCCTGGGGGTGCCCCCGGCCGAAGGACGGGAGAGACCCCTCACCCGTCCGGCTCAATCCACCGCGCCGCACCCCGCCCGCTTTGGGACTTTGGTCCCCACAACACGCGGTCGGCCCGGGAAGGCCGTTCCTGTCCCGCCGTCAGGCGTCGACCAGGAAGGACCGCAGGAAAAGAGGCGGAGCATGACCCTCACCGACCCACTGATGGAGTTCGACGAGGTCGACCCGGACGAGGACTGCATATGCGGGGGCTGCAACGCCCGCCGCCGCGCCCGGCTGCACGCCGCGCCGGTCCACGAGGGCGGCCATGCCGCGGCCCGCTCCGTCCGCCGCCGGGCCGCCGTCCTGATGGCCGCCGTGGGCACCGCGATCGGCGGCGGCACCGCCGCCGCGGCCCCCGCGCCCGGCCCCACCCCGGGCGGCAGCAGCACCAGCCAGCCCCCGCGGACCCCCCAGGGCGAGGTCAGCGGCCTCTACGGCGGCGACGCCCCCGGCGCCCGCTCCTTCGCCGCCCCCCGGCTCGCCGCCCAGCCCGTCACCCGGGCCCAGATCGTCCAGCGCGCCCAGGCATGGGTCGACCAGGCCGTGCCGTACAGCATGGGCCGCTACTGGTCGGACGGCTACCGCCAGGACTGCTCCGGCTTCGTCTCGATGGCCTGGGGCCTCGGCAGCAACCAGACCACCTGGACCCTGCCGAACTTCGCCGAACGGATCAACCGGAACGACCTCCAGCCCGGCGACGTGCTGATCTACAACAACCCGGCCAACCCCCAGGCCGGTTCGCACGTGACGATCTTCGCCGGCTGGACGGACTCCTCCCGCACCAGGTACCTCGCCTACGAGCAGACCTCCCCCGGCACCAAGAAGCGCGCCACCCCGTACGCCTACTGGAACAACTCCGGCTCCTACGTCCCCTACCGCTACACCGGCCTGTCCGGCGGCAGCAGCGACGGCGCCCCCTCCGGCAACGCCTTCCCCGGCGCGGACAAGTTCGGCCCCGGCGCCGACAACGCGTACGTCACCAGGCTCGGCCAGATGCTGGTCCAGCGCGGCGGCGCCCGCTTCTACACCACCGGCCCCGGCCCCCGGTGGGGCGAAGCCGACCGCAAGGCCACCCAGGCCTTCCAACTCGCCCAGGGCTGGCGCGGCAGCGAGGCCGACGGCCTCCCGGGCAAGGACACCTGGGACTTCCTGGTCAACAACAAGGGCCGCGACATCGGCGCCGGCACCCCCCTGCCGCCCCCGCCGCCCACCGGCCCCCCGGCCTTCCCCGGCACCCGGTACTTCGCCCCCGGCCAGAGCAACGACCACGTCCGCCAACTCGGCGAACAGCTGGTCCGCAAGGGCTTCGGCGGCTCCTACACCACCGGCCCCGGCCCCCGGTGGGGCGAAGCCGACCGCAAGGCCACCCAGGCCTTCCAACTCGCCCAGGGCTGGCGCGGCAGCGAGGCCG